>NZ_JBSFUT010000023.1:0-128114 GCF_053591935.1 Streptomyces sp. NPDC002851
CAAGGTCGACACCGTCGACATTCCCGACGCCCAGAACGCCATCGCCGCCTACCCGGCCGCCACCCTCAAGCAGTCCGCACACGCCGCCACCGCCGCAGCGAACAGCACCGCCGCCGCCACCCCGGCCGCCGTCTCGAAGCCCGCCGTGAACGCGTCCTGAGCCGCCTTCAGGAGTGCCGCGCCCTGGTCGCCCGGTAGCTCCTTGACCACCTCGACCGCGCCGCCGAGCGAGTCGCGGGCGGCCGCGGCCGTCTCGGCGGGTACGCCCGTGGGTGCGGTGAAGTCGCGGTAGACGCCGGTCACCACGGAGCCGAGCAGGGCGATGCCGAGGGCCGAGCCGAGTTCGTACGCCGTCTCGGAGACCGCCGACGCCGCGCCCGCCTGCTCCTTGGGGACGCTGGAGAGGATCACGTCCGCGGTCACCGTGAAGGCCAGGCCCGCGCCCGCGCCGCCGATGAACAGCGCCACGCACATCGAGACCGCCGAGGTGCCCGCGTCCAGGGCCGTGCAGGCGGCGAGGGCCAGGCCGACCGCCGCGAGGCCGCCGGAGATCGCGATCCGTACCGAGGTCCGCCGTGCGATGAACCCGGCGACGAGTCCGGTGGCCACGGCGCCCACGGCCGCCGGGAGTTCGATGAGGCCCGCCCCCAACGGCGTACGCATCTGCACCAGTTGCAGGAACTGCGACAGGAAGAAGACCAGACCCGCCAGGCCGAGAATCGTCAGAAGGTCGGCCAGGACGGCGCCGGTGAACCCACGGTGCTGGAAGAGCCGCATGTCGAGCAGGGGCGAGTCGAGCGTCAACTGCCGCCGGGCGAACCAGGACAGACAGCCCAGGCCGAGCGCGGCGGCCGCCGCGATGTCCCAGCGGAAGCCGTAGACGGCGGCCTCCTTGACCGCGTACACGATCGCCACCATGCCGACGAAGGAGAGTGCGACGCTCGGCAGGTCCCACGGGCCCGGACGCGGGTCACGCGACTCCGGGAGCAGCTTCACGCCGACGAGGACGAGCACCGCCATCACCGGCAGGTTGATCAGGAAGACCGAGCCCCACCAGAAGTGGTTGAGCAGGGCGCCACCGACCACCGGTCCCACCGCCATGCCCGCCGAGGCCGCCGCGCCCCAGATGCCGACGGCGAGACTGCGCTCCTTGGGGTCGTGGAAGATGTTCCGGATCAGGGCCAGCGTGGACGGCATCAGCGTCGCGCCCGCGACACCGAGCAGCGCCCGCGCGACGATCATCATCTCGGGGCTGGTGGCGTACGCGGTCAGGGCGGAGACCGCGCCGAACGCGACCGCGCCCGTGAGCAGCAGCTTCTTGCGGCCGATGCGGTCGCCGAGGCTGCCCATGGATACCAGCAGACCGGCGATGACGAACGAGTAGACGTCGCCGATCCACAGGAGCTGGGTGCCGGAGGGCTTCAGGTCCTCGCTGAGGTACGGCGTCGCGAGGCCGAGTACGGTCGCGTCCACGGCCACGAGCAACACGGCGAGGACGAGGACACCGAGGGCGAGCCAGCGCCCCGGGTGCTGTGCCTCCTGCTCGAGTCGCCGTCCCTGCCGGGCCGCCGTCTGCCGCACTGTGCTGGTCACTTCTCCACACTCCGTCGGGCACCGCCGAGCAGCAGCTCGACGATCATGTACTGGTAGTCATTGGCGGCGACCCGGCCCTCCTGCACGGACCAGGCGCCGGAGCCGATCAGGCCGTACAGGGCCTCGGTCAGCCAGGCCGGGGTGAGGTCGATACGGAACTCGCCCGTCTCCTGGCCGCGTTGGAACAGGGCCGAGATGCGCGCGTCGATGCGGTTCCAGCCCTCGTTGACCTGTTCGCCCTCGAAGAGCTGGTTCTCGGTGACGAGGAACGCGAGGAATCCGGCCACCGGCTCGGTCGCGGCGACGAGCCGCCGCAGCGCCTCTTCGGCCGCGCCCTCGTCGAGCCGCGCCGCGTCCAGGGCCTCGCCGAGCTGGCGCAGGCCCAGGTCCTCCAGGGCGCGTACGAGTGCTTCGCGGCCCGCGAAGTGGCGGTGCAGGGTGGCGCGGCTGATGCCCGCCGCCCGCGCGACCTCGTCCATCGTGGCGGTGGCTTTACGGGTCAGGAGGGCTGCGGCGGTGCGCAGCACCTGTTCTCGATCGACTGCCATGAGACAACGATAGCCCATATGAGACACGTACGTCTCATTCTTAAGAACGATTCCGGGCACGCGAAAGGCCCGCCGTACGTCGCACGGCGGGCCTTTCCAGAGCGCTCAGACGGTTACTGCTTGGCCGTGGCCCAGGCCCTCTGCACCGCCAGGTCCTCCTTGACCTCGGCCAGCTGGACGGCGACGGCGGACGGCGCCGTACCGCCGCGGCCGCT
Organism: Streptomyces sp. NPDC002851; assembly: GCF_053591935.1. Lineage (NCBI taxonomy): Bacteria > Bacillati > Actinomycetota > Actinomycetes > Kitasatosporales > Streptomycetaceae > Streptomyces > Streptomyces sp. NPDC002851. The sequence goes on from NZ_JBSFUT010000023.1 coordinate 2,357, forward strand.
GCGCGAGGCCAGGGCGCCGGGGACGTTGAGGACCGAGCGCACCTCGGGCGTGAGGTGCTCGGAGATCTTGGCGAACTGCTCGTCGGTGAGCTGGTCGAGCTCGATGCCGTGCTGCTCGCACTCCTTGACGCACGCGCCCGCGACGTCGTGCGCGACGCGGAACGGGACGCCCTGCTTGACCAGCCACTCGGCGATGTCGGTGGCGAGCGAGAAACCGGCCGGGGCCAGCTCCTCCATCCGCTCCCGGTTGACGGTGAGCGTGGCCATCATGCCGGTGAAGGCCGGGAGCAGGATCTCCAGCTGGTCGCAGGAGTCGAAGACCGGCTCCTTGTCCTCCTGGAGGTCGCGGTTGTACGCGAGCGGCAGCGCCTTGAGCGTGGCCATCAGGCCGGTCAGGTTGCCGATGAGACGCCCTGACTTGCCGCGGGCCAGCTCCGCGATGTCCGGGTTCTTCTTCTGCGGCATGATCGACGAGCCGGTGGAGAAGGCGTCGTGGAGCGTGACGAAGGAGAACTCCTTCGTGTTCCAGACGATGATCTCCTCGGCGATCCGGGAGAGGTTCACGCCGATCATCGCGGTGATGAAGGCGAACTCGGCGACGAAGTCCCGCGAGGCCGTCCCGTCGATCGAGTTGCCCGCCGAGCCGTGCTCGAAGCCCAGGTCGGCCGCCACGGCCTGCGGGTCGAGGCCGAGCGAGGACCCCGCGAGCGCGCCCGAGCCGTACGGCGACACGGCGGTGCGCTCGTCCCACTGGCGAAGGCGCTCGGCGTCCCGCGACAGGGACTGCACGTGCGCGAGGACGTGGTGCGCGAAGAGCACCGGCTGGGCGTGCTGGAGGTGCGTACGGCCGGGCATCGCGACGTCCGGGTGCGCCTCGGCGAGGCCGACGAGGGCCTCCTGAAGCTCGGTGATGAGGCCGCCGATGATGCGGGCGTGGTCCCGCAGGTACATCCGGAAGAGCGTCGCCACCTGGTCGTTACGGGACCGCCCGGCGCGCAGCTTGCCGCCGAGGTCCGGGCCGAGCCGCTCCAGGAGGCCGCGCTCCAGGGCGGTGTGCACGTCCTCGTCGGCGATGGTGCCGGTGAAGGAGCCGTCCGCGACGTCCGCCTCCAGCTGGTCGAGCCCGGCGATCATGCGCTCCAGCTCGTCCTCCGTGAGCAGGCCCGCCTTGTGCAGGACGCGCGCGTGGGCGCGGGAGCCCGCGATGTCGTACGGCGCGAGCCGCCAGTCGAAATGGACGGACGCGGAGAGTTTCGCCAGGGCCTCGGCGGGTCCGTCGGCGAAGCGGCCACCCCAGAGGCGGACGTCACCGGTGTTGCTGCTCACTGCTCTGCTCCTCGGAGGGTGGTGGGTGTGCGGCTCACGCTACTGCTCGGACCGGTCAGCCGAGGTCACGCTTGGCGGCGATCTTCTGGGACAGGCCGAAGATGTCGATGAAGCCCTGGGCCTTGGACTGGTCGAAGGTGTCGCCCGAGTCGTACGTGGCGAGGTTGAAGTCGTACAGGGACTGGTCCGACTTCCGGCCGGTGACGACCGCGCGGCCGCCGTGCAGGGTCATCCGGATGTCGCCGGAGACGTGCTGGTTGGCCTCGTTGATGAAGCCGTCCAGGGCCCGCTTGAGCGGCGAGAACCACAGGCCGTCGTAGACCAGTTCGCCCCAGCGCTGCTCCACCTGCCGCTTGTACCGGGCGAGTTCACGCTCGACCGTGACGTTCTCCAGCTCCTGGTGGGCGGTGATCAGGGCGATGGCGCCCGGAGCCTCGTACACCTCACGGGACTTGATGCCCACGAGCCGGTCCTCGACCATGTCGATCCGCCCGATGCCCTGGGCGCCCGCCCGCTCGTTGAGCTGCTGGATGGCCTGGAGCACGGTGACGGGCCTGCCGTCGATGGCGACCGGGACGCCCTCCTTGAAGGTGATGATCACCTCGTCGGCGTCGCGCGAGGTCGCCGGGTTCTCGGTGTACTCGTAGACGTCCTCGATCGGGGCGTTCCAGATGTCCTCGAGGAAGCCGGTCTCGACGGCCCGTCCGAAGACGTTCTGGTCGATGGAGTACGGCGACTTCTTGGTGGTGGCGATCGGCAGGCCCTTCTCCTCGCAGAAGGCGATCGCCTTGTCCCGGGTCATCGCGTAGTCGCGGACCGGGGCGATGCACTTCAGGTCGGGAGCGAGGGCGACGATGCCGGCCTCGAAACGGACCTGGTCGTTGCCCTTGCCGGTGCAGCCGTGGGCGACCGTGGAGGCGCCGTGCTTCTCGGCGGCGGCCACCAGGTGCTTGACGATGGTCGGCCGGGAGAGTGCCGAGACCAGCGGGTAGCGGTCCATGTAGAGGGCGTTGGCCTTGATCGCCGGGAGGCAGTACTCATCGGCGAACTCGTCCTTGGCGTCCGCGACTTCGGCCTCGACCGCACCGCAGGCGAGCGCGCGCTTGCGGATGACGTCCAGGTCCTCGCCGCCCTGGCCGACGTCCACGGCGACGGCGATGACCTCGGCGCCCGTCTCCTCGGCGATCCAGCCGATGGCGACGGAGGTGTCAAGGCCGCCCGAATAGGCGAGTACGACGCGCTCGGTCACGGGTTTCTCCTTACGGTGCAATCAACGTCATGCATGAGTATGCAGAACTCTGCATGATTCGTCAATGCGGCACCGGACCGACGACGGCCGCCTCGCGAGACGGGCGTGAAATCATTAGACAGGCGAAGGAATTCCGCGAATAATCCTTAGCCATGGGAAAGACTTACGAGCGCATCGACGGCAGGCTCCGCACCTTCATCGAGGAGCAGCCGATGTTCTTCACCGCGACCGCCCCGCTCTCGGGCGACGGCACGGTGAATCTCTCACCCAAGGGTCTGACCGGCTCCTTCGCCGTCATCGACGAACGCACCGTCGCCTACCTGGACTTCGCGGGCAGCAACGCCGAGACCGTCGCGCATCTGCGCGAGAACGGCCGCATCACGCTCATGTGGTGCGCCTTCCAGGGCCCGCCCAACATCGTCCGGGTGCACGGCCGCGGCGAGCCCGTCTTCCGTGACGACCCCCGCTTCACCGAGCTGCTCGGGCACTTCACCCGCATCGACCCCGCCGGGCACGGCCTGCGCGCGATCATCGTCGTGACGGCCGAACTCATCCGCGACACCTGCGGCTACGCGGTGCCCTTCATGACGTACGACGAGGACCGCGACCTGCACCGCAAGCGCTTCGCCCGCGAGGACGACGCTTCCCTCAGCGCGTACTTCCAGAAGAAGGACCACATCGAAAGCAGCCTGGACGGCCTTCCCGGACTGCCGTTGCCGCTGCCGCCCAGTACGTTCTGAGCCATGCGCTTAAGTGGAACCGTCGCGTCCCTGACCCTGCTCGCCGCCACGGCCCTCGGCGCCGCGCCGCCCCCGACGGGCGCCGCGCCCACCGCGTTGCCCGACCGGATGGCCGAGACGGGCGGCGGCAGTCAGCTGATCACCGCCGTGGCGCCCCGGGCCGGGTCCACCACGGGCCGGGTCACCTGGTGGGACCGGCGCGGCGGGCGCTGGGTCGCGGCCGGTTCGGCGGCCGCACGGTTCGGGGCGGGCGGGCTGGTCGAGGGGGCGAAGCGGCGGCAGGGCACGTCCACCACGCCGACCGGTGTGTACGACCTGCCGTACGCGTTCGGCACCGCGGCCGCGCCCGCCGGGACCACGACCCCGTACCGCCGGGTGCGCCCCGACTCCTGGTGGTGCCAGGACAACCGGTCGCGCTCCTACAACCGCTGGGTGCAGCCGCTGCCCGCCGACTGCCGCGCCGCCGAGTCGGAGCATCTTGCCGATTACCGGCGGCAGTACGCGTATGCCCTCGTCGTCGGCTTCAACTACGCGCAGCCGGTGCGCGGCCGTGGCGCCGGGATCTTCCTGCACGTCAACGGGCGTGGCCCGACGGCCGGTTGTGTCTCCGTACCGGCCGGGGCGATGCGCCGCATCCTCGACTGGGCCGAGCCGCGGCGGGATCCGCACCTCGCGATCGGGACGCGGTCCGGACCGACCGCGATCACCCGGGCCCGCGCGGGGACCTGAGACGGGTGGGTGCAACGACCACATATCGAGACGGGATTGCGGGGCGTCATGTCCACGGCGTTCCATCGCGCCGTGGATACGCAAGCAGAACCCGCTGACGCCCAGGGGTCCCAGGGATCCGACGATCGTGCGGCCCGCCGCGCCGTCACCATCTTCCCGGTTCTCGTGCTCGCCGCGGGCGCCCTCGGTCTGGCGATACCGGGCACCTTCGCGCCGTGGAAGACCGAGGTGCCCTATCTGCTCGGCATCGTCATGTTCTGCATGGGCCTGACGATGACGCCCGTCGACTTCAAGGGCGTACTCAAGCGGCCCTGGGCGGTCGCGCTCGGCCTCGCCGCGCAGTATCTGGTGATGCCGGTGCTCGGCTGGCTGATCGCGCACGCCCTGTCGTTGCCGCCGCAACTCGCCGCGGGCGTCATCCTGGTGGGCTGTGCGCCGGGCGGCACCGCCTCCAACGTGGTCACCTATCTCGCCCGTGGCGACGTGGCCCTGTCCGTCTCCGTCACCAGCGTCTCGACGATGCTCGCGCCGCTGCTCACCCCGGCCCTGACGCTGCTGCTCGCGGGCACGTTCCTGCCCATCGACGCGGCCTCGATGACCGGTGACATCGTCAAGACCGTGCTGCTTCCGGTGATCGGCGGTCTGCTGGTACGGCTGTTCGCGGGCCGGTACGTCGACCGGGTGCTCGGCGCGCTGCCCTGGCTGTCGGCGGTCGCGATCGCCGTGATCGTGGCCGTGGTGGTGGCCGCGAGCGCGGACGCCATCAAGTCGGCGGCCGCGCTCGTGATGGTCGCGGTGGTGCTGCACAACAGCCTGGGCCTCGCGCTCGGTTACACGACCGGGCGCCTGGCCCGGCTCGGTGCGCCGCAGAGCCGGGCGCTCGCGTTCGAGGTGGGGATGCAGAACTCGGGGCTGGCCGCTGCGCTGGCGACGGCGCACTTCAGCCCTCTGGCGGCGCTTCCGGCGGCGGTGTTCTCCGTGTGGCACAACGTGTCAGGGGCCGTTGTGGCCTGGTGGGTTGCGCGGCAGCGAGGGTAGTGGGTCAGCGCGGGTTTCTTTCCCCAGTCCCGCCCCTTCCCGAAACTGGGGCCCGCGGCGAAGCCGCTAATGGATGCAGCGCCCCCAGACCCCCGGCTCATCGCGCTGAACGCGCTCGTCCTCAAACGCCGGACGGGCTGGGACCAGTCACCGGGCCTGCTGCGCCAGGCTCAGCAGATGGTCGGCCAGGGCCTGCCCACCCGTGGGCTCGCGACTGATGAGGAGCAACGTGTCGTCGCCCGCGATCGTGCCCAGGATGTCGTGGAGTTCCGCCTGGTCGATCGCCGAGGCGAGGAACTGGGCGGCCCCGGGCGGCGTCCGCAGCACGACGAGGTTCGCGGACGCCTCGGCGGAGATGAGGAGTTCAGCGGAGAGGCGGCGCATCCGCTCCTCCTTGGCGGACTCCCCCAGCGGGGCACGCGGGGTGCGGAAGCCGCCCTCGCTGGGCACCGCGTAGATCAGATCCCCGTCGTTGTTCCGGATCTTCACCGCGTTCAGCTCGTCCAGATCCCGGGACAGCGTCGCCTGCGTGACGGAGAGCCCGTCGTCCGCGAGCAGCTTCGCCAACTGGCTCTGGGAGCGCACCGGTTGCCGGTTGAGGATGTCCACGATCCGGCGGTGGCGGGCCGTACGCGTCTGGGGTACGGCGGGTCCGCCGTTGTCGGCGAGTGGCTCGCCCCGCTCGCCCCGCTCGTTGTCCTGCAGCCTCATCGTCGTCTCATTCTCCGGATCGTCCGTCCCCGTAAGCCTGTTGGGCCTCTTGGACCTGGTCGAGGACGCCGGGCAGGGTCTGGAGGAACGCTTCCACCTCCGCGTCACCGACCGTCAGTGCCGGCATCAGCCGGACGACGTCGGGAGCGGGCGCGTTCACCAGAAGGCCGGCGTCCTGGGCCGCCTGCTGCACCTGGGGGGCAAGCGGCTGTGTGAGCACGATACCCAGGAGCAGCCCGGCCCCCCGGACGTGGCCGACCAGAGGGTGCCCCAGACCCTCGATTCCGTCGCGGAGCCGCTCGCCCTGCCGCTTCACATGGTCGAGCAGCCCGTCACCGGCGATGGTGTCGAGTACGGCCACGCCCGCGGCACAGGTCACCGGGTTGCCGCCGAAGGTGGTGCCGTGCTGGCCGGGCCCCAGCAGGTCGGCCGCGGCGCCGAAGGCCACGGTCGCGCCGATGGGCAGGCCGCCGCCGAGGCCCTTGGCGAGCGTGACGAGGTCCGGCTCGACGCCCTCGTGGGCCTGGTACGCGAACCAGTGGCCGGTCCGCCCGATGCCGGTCTGCACCTCGTCGAGGACGAGCAGCGTGCCGGTGGCCGCGGTGATCTCCCGGGCGGCCCTGAGGTATCCGGCCGGGGGCACGACGACACCGTTCTCGCCCTGGATCGGCTCGATGACGAGCAGCGCGGTGTCGGTCGTCACCGCGTTGCGCAGCGCCTCGATGTCGCCGTACGGGACATGTGTGACGTCGCCGGGCAGCGGCCGGAAGGGTTCCTGCTTCGCCGGCTGACCGGTGAGCGCGAGGGCGCCCATGGTGCGGCCGTGGAAGCCGCCGTCGGTGGCGACCATGTGCGAGCGCCCGGTCAGGCGGCCGATCTTGAACGCGGCCTCGATGGCCTCCGTACCGGAGTTGCAGAAGAAGACCCGGCCCGCGCGCCCGAAGTGCTGGAGCAGCTTCTCGGCGAGCGTGACGGTCGGCTCGGTGACGAAGAAGTTCGCGACCTGCCCGAGGGTGGCGACCTGGTCGCTGACCGCACGGACCACGGCGGGGTGGGCGTGCCCGAGGGCGTTGACCGCGATGCCGCCGACGAAGTCGAGGTACTCGGTGCCGTCGGCGTCCCACACCTTCAGGCCCTCGCCGCGCACCAGCGGGAGCAGCGGGGTGCCGTAGTTGTTCATCATCGCGCCCTGCCAGCGCTGCGCGTACTCCTGGTTGGACGTCACTGCGCTCCCCCTTCGGTCACGTCGGTGGTGGTGTCGGTGGCGAGGGCGTCCGGCACGACCATGGTGCCGATGCCTTCGTCCGTGAAGATCTCAAGCAGGATCGAGTGCTGGACCCGGCCGTCGATGACGCGGGCGGTGTTCACGCCGTTGCGCACGGCGTGCAGGCAGCCCTCCATCTTGGGCACCATGCCGCTGGCCAACTCCGGCAGGAGCTTTTCGAGTTGGGCGGCGGTCAGGCGGCTGATCACGTCGTCGCTGTGGGGCCAGTCCTCGTAGAGGCCCTCGACGTCGGTGAGGACCATCAGGGTCTCGGCGCCCAGCGCGGCGGCGAGCGCCGCGGCCGCCGTATCGGCGTTGACGTTGTAGACGTGACCGTCGTCCTCGGAGCGGGCGATGGAGGAGACCACCGGGATGCGGCCGTCGGCGAGCAGCGCCTCGATGGCGCCGGTGTCGATCTCGGTGATCTCGCCGACCCGGCCGATGTCGACGAGTTCGCCCTCGATCTCCGGCTGGTGTTTGGTGGCGGTGATGGTGTGCGCGTCCTCGCCGGTCAGGCCGACGGCGAGCGGGCCGTGCTGGTTGAGCAGGCCGACCAGCTCGCGCTGCACCTGTCCGGCGAGCACCATGCGTACGACGTCCATGGCGTCCTCGGTGGTGACGCGCAGGCCCGCCTTGAACTCGCTGACGATGCCGTGCCGGTCGAGCGCCTTGCTGATCTGCGGGCCGCCGCCGTGCACGACGACCGGCTTGAGACCGGCGTGGTGCAGGAAGACCACGTCCTGCGCGAAGGCGGCCTTCAGCTCCTCGTCGACCATGGCGTTGCCGCCGAACTTGATGACGACGGTCTTGCCGTGGTGCCGGGTCAGCCAGGGCAGTGCCTCGATGAGGATCTGCGCCTTGGGCAGTGCGGTGTGTTTACGAGCGGTCATGGCCTCTGCTCTTGTCCCCGGGTAGTCGGCGTGCTGCTCAGTGCTCAGTCAGTACTCAGGAGGAATACGCGCTGTTCTCGTGTACGTAGTCTGCGGTCAGGTCGTTGGTCCAGATCACTACCGGGTCCGTGCTGCCCGCGGCCAGGTCGGCCGTGATGGCGACCTCGCGGTAGCGCATGTCGACCAGGTCGCGGTCCTCGCCGACGGAGCCGTTCTTGCACACCCATACGCCGTTGATCGCGACGTTGAGACGGTCCGGCTCGAAGGCCGCCGAGGTGGTGCCGATCGCGGAGAGCACCCGGCCCCAGTTGGGGTCCTCGCCGTGGATGGCGCACTTGAGGAGGTTGTTACGGGCGATGGAGCGGCCGACCTCGACGGCGTCGGCCTCGCTCGCGGCGTTGATCACCTCGATCTTGATGTCCTTGCTCGCGCCCTCGGCGTCGCCGATCAGCTGCCGCCCGAGGTCGTCGCAGACGCTCCGTACCGCCTCGGCGAACTCGGCGTACTCCGGGGTGATGTGGGTCGCGCCGGAGGCGAGCAGGAGCACGGTGTCGTTGGTGGACATGCAGCCGTCGGAGTCCACCCGGTCGAAGGTGGTGCGGGTGGCGGCACGCAGCGCCCGGTCGAGTGTGGCGCTGTCCACGTCGGCGTCGGTGGTGAGCACCACCAGCATGGTGGCGAGGCCGGGGGCGAGCATGCCCGCGCCCTTCGCCATGCCGCCGACGGTCCAGCCGTCGCGCTCGACGACCGCGGTCTTGTGCACGCTGTCGGTGGTCTTGATGGCGATGGCGGCCTTCTCACCGCCGTGCCCGGACAGTGCGGCCGCGGCCTGCTCGACGCCCGGAAGCAGCTTGTCCATGGGCAGGGTTACGCCGATGAGCCCGGTCGACGCGACGGCAACCTCAGCCGCGTTCACGTCGAGCACCTCGGCGACCTTCTCGGCGGTCGCGTGCGTGTCCTGGAAGCCCTTGGGGCCCGTACAGGCGTTGGCGCCACCGGAGTTGAGGACCACCGCGGAGACCAGGCCGCCCTTGAGTACCTGCTCGGACCACAGGACCGGGGCGGCCTTGACGCGGTTGGCGGTGAAGACGCCCGCGGCGGCAAGGCGGGGCCCGGTGTTGACCACGAGGGCCAGGTCGGGGTTCCCGTTCTCCTTGATCCCGGCGGCAATGCCCGCCGCCGTGAATCCCTTGGCTGCCGTAACACTCACGGCGCGACTCCGATCGAAGAAAGCCCAGTGGTCTCATCGAGCCCCAGGGCGATGTTCATGCTCTGCACCGCGCCACCGGCGGTGCCCTTGGTGAGGTTGTCGATGGCGCTGATCACGATGATCCGGCCGGCGCTCTCGTCGTACGCGACCTGGAGCTGTGCGGCGTTGGAGCCGTAGACGGAGGCCGTGGCGGGCCACTGGCCTTCGGGCAGCAGGTGCACGAACGGCTCGTCCGCGTACGCCTTGTCGTACGCCGCGCGCAGCGACTCGGCGCTCACGCCGGGCTCGGCCTTGGCGCTGCAGGTGGCGAGGATGCCCCGGGCCATCGGGGCGAGCGTCGGCGTGAAGGACACGGTGACCGGCTTGCCCGCGGCGGCGCCGAGGTTCTGGATCATCTCGGGGGTGTGCCGGTGGCCACCGCCCACGCCGTACGGCGACATCGAGCCCATCACCTCGGAGCCGAGCAGATGCGGCTTGAGCGCCTTGCCCGCGCCGGACGTGCCGGTGGCCGCGACGATCACCGCCTCCGGCTCGGCGAGCCCGGCGGCGTACGCGGGCGCGAGGGCGAGCGAGACGGCGGTCGGGTAGCAGCCGGGCACCGCGACCCGCTTGGACCCCGCCAACGCGGCGCGGGCGCCCGGGAGTTCGGGCAGCCCGTAGGGCCAGGTCCCGGCGTGCGACGAGCCGTAGAACTTCTCCCAGGCCGCCGCGTCCTTGAGCCGGAAGTCGGCGCCCATGTCGACGACGAGGACGTCCGGGCCGAGCTGCTCGGCAACGGCGGCCGACTGGCCGTGCGGCAGCGCGAGGAACACGACGTCGTGACCGGCCAGGTGCTCGGCAGTGGTCGGCTCCAGGACGCGGTCGGCCAGCGGAAGCAGCTGCGGCTGAAGCGCGCCGAGGCGCTGCCCCGCGTTGGAGTGCCCGGTCAGGGCGCCGATCTCGACCTCCGGATGGGCCAGGAGCAGCCGCAGCAGCTCCCCGCCCGCGTATCCGCTCGCCCCTGCGACTGCCGCACGTACTGCCATCGGACCCTCCTCCTTGATGGCATGACTATACGTAGCTCTGAAGTTTTATGCAATGCGGGATCTCTCGAGGTGCCGACGGCCGCCGGGCCTGATTCGCTGGTAGGCGCAGTCCCCCCTACACAGTGCGAGCTACACAGTGCGAGGACCGATCATGAGCGCAAGGGACGAGGTACGCGCACGCATCCAGCAGATGCGCGACAAGGCGGAAGAACTGAAGGCCACCGCGGAACGCACCAACGACCCGGACGAGCGCAAGCGGCTCCAGGAACGGGCCCGCAAGCTGAAGTCCGACGCCGAGCAGGAAAGCATGATGCGGGGCGGGGACATCTACCCCTCGGAGTGAGTCGACGGGAGACGGAAACGGGGCGCGGCCGGTGGGTCGCGCCCCGTTCCGTTGCCCGGCGCATCAGCTCTTCTCGGCGGGCAGGCCCCAGGGGAAGCGGGCCCTCGACGAGACGGACCCTCGAGGAGACGGACCCTCGAGGAGACGGGCCCACGGGGGGAGACGGGCCCTCGGGGGGACGGGCCCTAGGGGAGACGACCCCTGGGCTTCCCAGGCCCTAGGCTTCCCCCGGCCGCCCGAACCCGCCCCCGACCCGAGGAGCGCACGCCGTGTTCGACCCCGCACCGGAGCTTCCGTACCCCGACGCCCTGCGGCCGGACCAGGAGCCCGAGCCGCACCCGCTGCTCGCGCCCGTGCTCGGCCTCCTGGGCACCTGGCACGGCCGGGGCCAGGGCGGATATCCGACGCTCGGCGCGGACTTCGCGTACGCGCAGCGGGTCACCTTCAGCCACGACGGCCGTCCCTTCCTCCATTACGAGGCCCGGGCCTGGCTGCTCGACCCGGACGGCGCGCCGCTGCGGCCCGCGGCCCGGGAGAGCGGCTGGTGGCGGCTCCAGCCCGACGGCCGCGTGGAGGCGCTGATCACGCAGCCCACCGGGATCGCGGAGATCGCGGTCGGGCACGCGGCCGCGGGCACGATCGACCTCGCGACCGACCATGTGTCCCGTACGCCCACGGCCAAGGAGGTCGAGGCAACCCGCCGCCGCTACACCCTGACCGAAGCGGCGGACGGCGACACGCTGACGTTCGTCCATGACCTCGCGGCGGTCGGCCAGCCGTTGCAGCACCACCTCGCGGCGAAGCTGCGGCGCTTGGCCACTAGGTGAGCGCGGCCGTCCGTCGTGCGGTGACCGCCGCCGCCGTGTAGCCCATCGCGAAGCCACCGCCCATCGCGTCGATCGCGCGGCCGGTGGCGGTGATGATGGCGGCGAGGCGGTCCGGCGGCAGGACTCCGGCCAGGCCGTTGGTGGGGAGCTGGTCCAGCCACTCGTCCCGGGTGTAGGCCCGCTCCCAGTCGAAGCGCCACTCCTCCGGCTCGGCGAACGCGCCCGTCGCCCGTATCCCGTCGGCGGCCTTGTCCAGGATCGACCCGTACGCGTCGAGCGGGGGCACCGCCCAGGGGTTGAGCGGCGCGTCGGGCAGGATGCGTCGGTGCACCGCGGAGAAGACCTCGGCGACGTCGGCCGCGGGCCGGAAGACGTTCCAGAAGGCGGCGAACCGGCCGCCCGGCCGCACCACCCGCGCCGCCGCGGCCGCCCCGGCGACCGGTTCGATCCAGTGCCAGGTCTGCCCGGAGACGATCGCGTCGAAGGTCCGCCCGGCCGGGTCCCAGGACTCGAAGGCCCCGACCTCGGCGTCGACCCCGTGAGCCCGCGCGAACTCGGCCATCCGCGCGTCCACGTCGACCCCGAGCACCCGGCATCCGGCCGCCTGGAACTGCCGGGCAGCGATGCCGGTGCCGCAGCCGACGTCGAGCACGTCGAGCACGTCGCGTCGGTCGTCAGGCATATCGGGTGCGTCCGGCCCGCGGCTCGTGGCGATGATCCGCTTGATCAGAGCGTCGGGATATCGGGGGCGGGCGCGGTCGTAGCGGTCGGCGTCGGTGCCGAAGGACTCGGCCATCCCTCGTTCCTTGAACGGCTCTTGGGCGGGCGGAGTCGACGGTGGAGTGGGCATGCGCCCACTATGGTGGGCACATGCCCACTCGTCAATCGGGCCCCACGTCGTCCGAGGTAAGGTCCCGGGCGGGAGACGGGCGGGAGACGAGTGGGAGAAAGGCAGGTGCGCACGGTGCCGACCGGGGTCCATATCCGCGACGTACGCGAACAGCTCTTCGGCGCCGCCGAGCGCGTGCTGCTCCGGGACGGGCCGAACGCGCTGACCAGCAGGGCCGTCACCACAGAGGCAGCCGTCGCCAAGGGCGTCCTGCACCGGCACTTCACCGACTTCGACGCGTTCCTCGCCGAGCTCGTACGGGACCGCATAGCGCGGCTCGACGACCAGGCCGCCCAGCTACGGGCCGCGGCCGGGACCGGGGGCGTGACCGGCCACCTCACCGGCGTCCTGACGGATCTGTTCGGATCCGTGGCCGTGGCCGTCGTCGGCCTCGTCACCTCCCGGGACACGCTGCGCGCCCGGCTGCGCGAGACCACACCGACCGGCATCCCACTGCTCACCGAGGCCACGGCCGTACTCGCCGGGTACCTCACCGCCGAGCGGGACCTCGGCCGGATCGCGGTCGACGCCGACGTGGACACCCTCGCCGCCACCCTGATCGGTACCGGCCACCTGCTCTTCGCCGACCGCACCGGGCCCCCGCCGGAGGCGGAGGCGGTCGGCAGAGCGGTGACGACGGTCCTTGGCGGTGTCGTACGGGAGCGGTGACCGCGGCCGGAGGCCGCCCGTGCGGTCAGTCGGCCTGACGGGGCTGCCGCCCGGCACCCGGCTCGGCCGCGTTCAGCGCGCCGACCGCGACGGTGATCACCCAGGCCATCACCAGAACGCGGCCGACCGGGATGAGCGGCGAGACGGCGGGCACGACCAGCGACAGCAGGGACAGGACGGCGACTCCCCCGGCGACATGGCCGAACCGCGCCGCGCCGCGGCCGATCGGCGTCGCGTCACCCGCGGCACGGCAGGTGAACAGCGCGAACAGGCCGAGGGCGGCCACGTGCAGGGTGCCACCGGAGACGAAGTTCGCATCGCGCAGCAGCTCCACCGTGTCGCCGGACAGGTCGGACGTGAACCCGGCCAGGGCGAAGCCGAGCACAGCTGACACCGTCAGGAGCGCGGCCGCCGTCCAGGCGGCGGCACGGGCTCGCCCCTCGCGGATCACCGTGTTCCCGGCGCTGCGCAGGAAAACGGCCAGGGCCAGCGCGCAGAGCAGCATCAGCACGCCGGTGATCACGGCGGCCGACGCGTTGTTGGCGTAGTAGTGAACGACCTCGCTCGTCGCGGCATCCGGCTGCGGCAGCGGATCGTCGGCGAGCAGGCTGCCGACCGCGGCGAACCCGAGGAAGGCGAGCAGGAACCCGATCCCGGCGGCCAGTGACGTTTTCCGGCGTCGGTCGTCCGGCGCTATGGGGGTGGGAGCGGGTGTGGGCGCGAGCGCGGGTTTGGGCTCGGGCTTGGGCTTGGGCCGGGGCGTCGTCATGACGTCTTCCTGTCTCTCCACGGTCGTTGGGACGGCGGCAACGGGCGAAGCCCGCGCGGTCCCAAACTCCCCGATCCGGCAGCCGAGTTCGTCCCACCGGCGGAGGCGGTCGCGCTGCTCCCAGAGGCGTAGTTCCGCAGGGCCGCGGAGACCGTTGGGCACCATTGGGCACCGTTGGGCATCTTTGGAGACAGGGCGGCCTAAGACCGGTTCTGGTCGAGTCGTAGGCTCCAGCGGCCCGCCCGGCCCGTGACGGCGACCGTCGAGAGCGGGCGGACGTCGATGTTCCAGTACGTCGCCGGGGGTGCCATCAGGGCGTACACCACGGCCGCCCGCACCACCCCGGGCTCGGCCACGGCCACGATGCGGCCGCCGTCCTCGGCCGGGCGGGTGTCCAGCCAGCGACCCACGCGGGATATGAAGGCAAGCAGCGACTCACCGCCGTGCGGCGCCGAGCGGGGGTCGCCGAGCCAGGCGTCGACCGCGGCCGGTTCCTGGGCGGTCACCTCGGCCAGGGTCAGGCCGCGCCAACGCCCCATGTCGCAGTCGCGCAGGGCGGGCTGGGCGAGCGGCGCGAGGCCGAGCGCGTCGCCGGTGGTCCGGCTGCGCGGGCTCGGCGAGCAGTAGCGCAGCTCGGCCACGGCCAGCGGCACCAGGGCGGGCGCGGCCCGCTGTACGTCGTGCCACCCGGCCTGGTCGAGCGGCCGGTCGTCGTCGAACCGCTCCGCGAGCAGGGACGAGCTGCGTGCGGCGGCGAGGAGGGTGACCCGGACATGCATGCGGCGATCGTGGGCGGAGAGGCTGCGCAGGTCAAGTGGTGAAGGTGTGACGCCTGATTGGTCCCGTGTTCACATCATGGGGTCGTGTATGAGGTCGTACATGAGGTCGTGTATGTCGCGTATGAGAACGTTTATGAGAGCGAGCGGGCGCACCGCCGCCACCCGCACGGCCGCCACCGCCGCCCGGCGCCACTCACCTGCGCCACTCACCGCCCGCCGCTCGTCACTGCAGCCCGAGCGCCATCCATTTCTCCGGGTTCTCCAGGGCGCTGAAGCCGACCTTCTCGTACACCCCGTGCGCGTCCGCGGTCGCGAGCAGGATGCGGCGCAGGCCGTACGGGGCCAGCTCGTCCCGGACCGCGCTCACGAGCGCGGTGCCGAGGCCGGTGCCGCGCGCGGCCGGGTCGACGTACACGTCACAGAGCCAGGCGAAGGTCGCCCGGTCCGTGACGACCCGGGCGTACGCCAGCTGCTCGCCCGAAGTCCCGTCGTACGCACCGAAGTTGAGCGATCCGGCGATCGCCCGGTCCTGCTTCTCGCGGCTGCGCCCGAGCGCCCAGTACGCGTCGGTGGACAGCCAGCGGTGGATGCGGGCGGCGTCCAGGCGGCCGGGGTCGGTGGAGATCTCGTAGGCAGGGTGCGGGGTGGCGTCGTCCCGGCCCGGGCTGTGTGCGTCGTACGTCGTGCTCATGACCGGAGCCTCGCACCCGCTTCCGCCCACCGTCGAACCATTTCCACGGAGTGCTCAGCCGAGCACCTCGTCGCAGGCCGTGCGCAGCCGCCGTACGCCCTCGACGATCTCGGCCCGCCCGGCGAGCCCGGCGAAGCTCAACCGGACGTACCCGGCGGGCGGTTCGGCACAGAAGTACGGGCGGCCCGCCGCCACCGCCACCCCGGCGCGCAGCGCGGCCGACACCAGGGGTGCCTCGTCAGCGCCGTCGGGCAGGCGCAGCCACAGGTGGTAGCCGCCGGAGGGGATGTGCGGCAGGGCCAGTTCGGGGAGCTCGCGCAGGATTGCCGAGGTCATGGCGTCCCTGCGCTCCCGCAACTGTGCGGCGACGGAACGGAGATGGCGGCCCCAGGCGGGGGCGCCGACGAGTTCGAGCGCGGCCTCCTGGAGCGGCCGGGGTACGAAGAAGTGGTCGACGATCTGGATCGCGCGCAGCCGTTCGAGCACCGGTCCGCGGGCCACCAGGGCGCACACCCGGAAGCTCGGCGAGGTCGCCTTGGTGAGTGAACAGACGTGTACGACGCGGCCGTCGGGGTCGTCGGCGATCAGCGGGGCGGGCAGCGGCCCCGCGTCCTCGTGCACGAGACGGCGGACAAAATCGTCCTCCACGACGAACGCGCCCGCCTCCCGCGCCGCCCGGAGCACCGCACCCCGCCGGTCCCCGGCGAGCACGGCGCCGGTCGGATTCTGGAAGAGCGGCTGGCAGACGAACACCCGGGCGCCGGTCGCCCGGAACGCGGACGCGAGCAGCTCCGGACGTACGCCCTCGGTGTCCACCGGCACCGGAACCGGCCGGAGCCCCGCGGCCTGCGCGATCGCCAGCATGCCGGGGTACGTGGGCGACTCGACCAGGACCGGCGCCCCGGGCGGCGCGAGCGCGCGCAGCGCCGTGGTGAGCGCGGACTGGCCGCCCGAGGCGATCAGCACCTCGGACGCGGTGACCGCACCGCCGCAGCCGCGCGCGAACCACTCCCGCAGCTCGGGCAGGCCGTCCGCGGGCGGCCGCCCCCACGCGCCGGGGCGTCGGCCCGCGCGGGCGAGCGCGGTGGCCATGGCGCGCTCGGGCTGCAAACTCGGGTGCAGATAGCCGCAGTTGAACTCGATGACGCCGGTGGGCGGCGCGGCGAGGGTGGCGAGTACGCCGGTCGCGTCGACGGTACGGGGCACCGCTTCGGTGGCCGCGTCGGCGCTCAGGGCCAGCTGCTGCCAGGAGGTGTCGCCGGTCGGCACGGTGGCGGTGGGCGGCGCGGCCCGGAAGGCTCCGGCGCCGGGGCGGGTGACGACCAGGCCCTCGGCGGCCAGCTGGGCGAGGGCCCGGGATACCGTCACGGGGCTCACGCGGTGGGCCTCGACGAGGGCCCGGCTCGACGGCAGCTTCTCACCCGGAGAGTAGCGATTCAGCTCGCTTCTCAACCGATCCGCCAACTCACCCACACTGCTACGCTCTTGCATGACAGCACAGGATAGCGCTACTCAGTCCGGCCGGATAGCGGTCACCGCGGACGCCGACGCCACCGCGGCCTCCCCGTCGAAGGCAGACCCGGCAGCGCGGGGCCCGGCGGGCGGGAGCACCGCGCGGGGCACCGTACTGGCCGCGCTCGGTGTCGTCTCGTTCTCGCTCACCTTCCCCGGCACCGTCTGGGCCCTCGACGGCTTCGGACCCTGGGCGCTCATCGCCGTGCGCAGCCTGCTCGCCGGGCTGCTCGCGGGCGGCTGTCTGCTCGCGCTGCGGGTCCGGCCGCCGAAGCGGCAGCACTGGGCCGGGCTCGCCGTCGTCGCGGCCGGGGTCGTGGTCGGCTTCCCGCTGCTGACCACGCTCGCCCTCCAGACCTCGACGAGCGCGCACGCCGCGGTCGTCGTGGGCCTGCTTCCGCTCACCACCGCGCTGTTCTCGGCGCTGCGCACCGGGTCGCGGCCGCGGCCGGCGTTCTGGGTCGCGGCGGTCGCGGGCGCGGCGGCGGTGCTCGTGTTCACGGTGACGCAGAGTGGCGGCGCCGTGTCTACCGCCGATCTGTATCTCTTCGCGGCCCTGCTGATCTGCGCGGCGGGCTACACCGAGGGCGGTCGGCTCGCCCGGGTCATGCCCGGCTGGCAGGTGATCGGCTGGGCCCTGGTCCTGTGCCTGCCGCTCGCCGTGCCCGCGACCGCGCTGACCCTGGCCCTCGAACCCGTCCAGCTGACCGGGCACAGCATCGCCGGAATGCTCTGGCTCGCGGTCGGCTCGCAGTGGCTCGGCCTGGTCGTCTGGTACCGCGGCATGGGCGTGATCGGCGTCCCCAAGGCCAGCCAGCTACAGCTCGCCCAGCCGCTGCTCACCCTCGGCTGGGCGGTGCTGCTGCTCGGCGAGGAGCTGCCCCTGGCGGCGCCGCTGACCGCGGTGGCGGTCCTCGTCTGCATCGCCGTCACCCAGCGCCGGGCGTAGGCCCCTGTTCCCCCGGTGGTCACGGGCGCACCACCCGGCCGCCCCGCTTGCGGGTTCCAACCTTCGCCACCCGACGTACAGTGACGACAACGGATCGCTACCTCGGCCCCCGCGAGGAGGACACTCCCCATGCAAGCTTCTGTGGGCGACCGCCTGCTGGTGCACGGCAGAATCGTCGGACAGCACGACCGGTACGCGAAAATCATCGAGGTGCTCGGTGAGGACGGCAGCCCGCCCTTCCGCGTCCGCTTCGAGGACGACGGCCACGAGGCCATCGTGTCCCCAGGACCCGACTCCGTGGTGCGGCACCACCCTCATCCGGAATCCCAGTCGTAGCCGACGCGGAGGAGCGGCCGGTGAGCCGTGGAGCAGCCCCCGTCCGCCTGCCCCCGGTTCACCGGCTGCTCCTCACTCACCGATAGTGCTCACCACTCACCGATAGTGCTCACCGATAGTGGTCCTCGACCACCCTGGCCATCGCCCCGAACGGGTCGGTGGCCACCTCTTTGGCGGAGAAGAAGACGTGCCCGCGCACCCGCCGGTGGTCCTCGGCGAACGTGAGGTGCCGGGACAGCTCGGCCACGTCCTGCCAGGGCGCGGGCTGCCCGGGGGCACCCGCCTTGTAGAGGGCCTCGCCGATGTAGAGGCGCACGCCGGTGCCGCGTACGACATCGGCCCACCAGGGCAGCAGTTTGGCGTAGTCGGCGAGCTCGAATCCGATGTTCCAGTACAGCTGCGGCACCACGTAGTCGATCCAGCCGCTCTTCACCCACTTCCGGGTGTCGGCGTACAGGTCGTCGTAGGTCTCCACGCCCGCCCGGGTGTCCGAGCCGATCGGGTCCGTGGACCGGTTCCGCCAGACCCCGAACGGGCTGATCCCGAAGGCCGTCGTCGCCCGCTCCCGGCGTACGCGTACGCCCATCTCGCGGACGAGCCGGTCGGTGTTGTCCCGCCGCCAGGCCGCCCGGTCCGGGAAGTCCCCGCCGTACCGCGCGTACGCGGCGTCGTCGTCGAAGACCTCGCCCGCCACCGGATACGGGTAGAAGTAGTCGTCCCAGTGCACCGCGTCGACCGGATAGCGGCGCACCGCGTCCAGCATGGCCTCCTGGACGAAGGCCCGGACCTCGGGCAGCCCCGGGTTGTAGTAGAGCTTCCCGCCGTACGGCACCACCCAGTCGGGGTGCCGGCGCGCGGGGTGGGTCGGTGCGAGCAGCGAGGGGTCGGTGTGGGTCGCCACCCGGTACGGGTTGAACCAGGCGTGCAGCTCGAGGCCGCGCCGGTGGGCCTCTTCGACGGCGGTGCCCAGCGGGTCCCAGCCCGGGTGCTTGCCCTGCGTCCCGGTGAGCCAGACCGACCAGGGTTCGTACGGTGACGGCCACAGGGCGTCCGCGGTGGGCCGCACCTGGAGGATGACGGCGTTGAGGCGGCGCCGTACCGCCGCATCCAGATACGCGAGGAGCTCCGCGCGCTGCTCGGCGGCGCTCAGGCCGGGGCGGGACGGCCAGTCCCGGTTGGCGACGCTCGCCAGCCACATCCCTCGTAAATCGCGACCCGCCCCCGCCCCGCCCCGCGCGGCGGCGGCCGGATCGGCGGCGGACCGGGCGCCCGCCGCGCCCGCCGCGCTCGCCTCGCCCGCCGCCGCGACGCCGGAGAGCATCGCCGCCGCGGCCACTCCGATGCCGCGTCTACCAAAGGCTCTACGACTGATTCGCACCGTATGCCACCCCCTGCACCTGGTTGCCCGCTGTGTCGTTGTTCGTTGCTGTTGTCACAGTCCAAGGACGTTAGTTGCTGTTGTCACAGTCCTACGACAGCATGCCGCCCCGGCCGATCGGGCACTAGACCCGGCGGAGTAACGTGCGGGCCTAGGCAGACGCTGTTGTACGGCGGCGCGCTGCCGGCCGTAGAAGAGAGCGAAAGGCACAAGGTGACCGACCCTATGGGCGATATCGCACGCGTCGGAGTAGTGGGCTGTGGCCAGATGGGCGCGGGTATCGCAGAGGTCTGCGCGCGCGCCGGGCTCGACGTCAAGGTCGCGGAGACCACCGGCGAGGCCCTGGAGATCGGCCGTACCCGGCTCTACAACTCCCTCTCCAAGGCGGCCGAGCGCGGCAAGATCACCGAGGAGGAGCGGGACGAGACGCAGGCGCGGCTGAGCTTCACCACGGACCTCGGCGAGTTCGCCGACCGTGACCTGGTGATAGAGGCGGTCGTCGAGAACGAGCACGTCAAGACCGAGATCTTCCAGGTGCTCGACCAGGTCGTGACCCGATCGGACGCGATCCTCGCCTCCAACACCTCGTCCATTCCGCTGGTCAAGCTGGCCGTGGCCACCTCGCGCCCGGACCATGTGATCGGCATCCACTTCTTCAACCCGGCCCCGGTGCAGAAGCTGGTCGAGCTGATTCCGGCCCTGACCACCTCGGAGGGCACGATCAGCCGGGCCGAGGCCGTGGTCGAGAAGGTGCTCGGTAAGCACGCGATCCGCGCCCAGGACCGCTCCGGCTTCGTCGTGAACGCGCTCCTCATCCCGTATCTGCTCTCCGCGATCCGGATGTTCGAGTCCGGCATCGCCTCGCGCGAGGACATCGACAACGGCATGGAGCTGGGCTGCGCCCACCCGATGGGCCCGCTCAAGCTCGCCGATCTGATCGGCCTGGACACGGTCGCCTCGGTCGCGGACTCGATGTACGCCGAGTACAAGGAGGCGCTGTACGCCGCCCCGCCGCTGCTGCAGCGGATGGTGGACGCGGGCCGCCTCGGCCGGAAGACCGGCTCGGGTTTTTACACATACTGAGTTCCGCTTTCAGCCACGCTCCGTATCGATCCAGCCAGTACCGGCCGGTATTCGAGGGCCCGGCACCCCTGCGCGGGTGCCGGGCCCGTTCGGTTCGCACACCGTGTGCGCGAAGGACCCGCATATGCCTTTCGCACACGCTGTCGCCGCGCCGACCTGGGCTATTGACTAGGTGTGCGCACCAAGGGGGATGTGTGAATCGCACCGGAACGACTGCCCGAGAGGAGCGAACCGTGCCCGCCGACTCCGACCATCCCGTGGTCCTGGAGGAACACGCAGAGTTGCGGCGCACCGTCGACGTGGGCCTCGCCCGCGTCGACGGCAAGCTGGCCCTGCTGTCCCAGCGCGACGAACAGCACGGCAAGGACATCGACGACCTGAGCGAACGGGTCGCCGCCCTGGAGCACCACCGCTGGCCCCTGCCCACCCTCGCGGTACTCGCGGCGCTCGGTGCGCTCGTGGTGGCGATCTGGCAGGCCCTCGGCCAGTAGGCCCCGTGCCCCAAGTGACCTTGTGGCAGCGCCGGTTCAGCCGAGCCGCAGATGGTGCAGGAGCAGCAGCGCGGCGACCATGTTGGCGGCCGGGACCTCGCCTCTCGCGATCATGTCGGGGACGAGTTTGAGCGGCACCCATTCGCGCCGGTCGGACTCGAAGTCGTCCTCCGGCTGTCCTATGTAGGTGCCCGCGTCGGACCAGTAGATGTGGTGCTTGGCGTCGGTGAGGCCGTTGGACGGCTCGACGCTCATCAGGTGCTTCAGGGGCCCCGGCCGCCAGCCGGTCTCCTCCTCCATTTCGCGCGCGGCCGCGACGGCGATGTCCTCGCCGTCCTCGACGACGCCGGCGGGCAGCTCCCAGCCCCAGCTGTCGGTGATGAAGCGGTGCCGCCACAGCAACAGGACTTCATTGGCCTCGTTCACGACCGTGGCGACGGCGACCGGCCGCAGCCGGATCAGAAAGTGGTCGAGATGCCGGCCGTCCGGCAACGCGACATCCGCAAGGTTGACTTGGAACCAGCGGTTTTCATACACGGTTTGTTCTTCCAGTTTCGTCCACTGCACGGTTCTGCCACCTTCCGCCGAGATAGCTGGCAATATCGCAGCAGGAGGGCTAGGGCCTGTCCGGCGGATCAGGCCGACTTCGTGGGCGTCCACCGTCCGGTGCAGGTGAGCGGTGGTCTGGTGCGTGCGACTGCAAGGCGGAGGAAGGCGGCGACGCGGAGCGTCGGCAACTGACGACAACGCCGCAGGCGTGCGTGCCAGGCCGCCGCGTCCCAGGCAAGATCCGCCGGACAGGCCCTAGCTCACAGCGGCACGCGCAGCGCTCCGTCGATCAAGGCCGCCGCCTCCGCGGTGCCCGAGCAGCCGTTACGGACAAGGTGTTCGCGGACCGCACGCAGCCGGTCGCGCAGCCGCTGAGACTCCATCCCCCGTGCCTGTTCGGCCATTTCGACGGCGGTGACCACCGCCTTGTCGGCCTCCCCCTGGCGCAACTCGATCTGGCTGAGCACCGCGAGACGGTGCACCCGGCCCCGGTCGTGCGCCGGTGTGCCCACGGCCGCGGCCGAATGCTCCCGGGCGGCGGCCAGGTCCCCGAGGCTCAACAGGGCCTCGGCCACTTGTACGTTGACGAGCCCCGGCTGCACGTACCCGGTCTCGTCCGGCTCATGGCGGCGGTGGATCCGGTCGGCCGCCGACTCGGCCCGCCGGATGCAGGACAGCGCGCTGCCGCCGTCACCGAGATGTGCGTACGCCTTGGCCTGCATCGCATAGAGATCGGCGGCCAGAGCCGGGGTGATGTCCCGCCCGGCGGCACGCAGCGCGGCCTCGGCGAAGGCCACCGCCTGCCGGTACTCGCGCATGAACAGGGACTGGTTGACGAGCAGCGCTATCACATACGCGCCGAGCCCCCGGTCCCCGCTGGCCTTGGCGAGCCGCAGCGCCTGGTGGAAGTAGCGCTGCGCGAGCCCGTGCGCGTCCGAGTCGTACGCGCAGATCCCGGCGACCGCCACCAACCCGCCGGTGGCGCGGTGCAGTTGGCGCCCGGTCGCATCGGTGTACGAGCCGCGGAGCAGCGGCGCGGCCTCGGCGTTGAGGAAGCCGACGATCCGGGCGCGGGTCGCGATGCCGCCGGTCTTGCGGTACATCTGCTCGTAGTGCGCCCGGGCCGAACGGAGCATCTCGATATCGGCCATGCTGACCCGATGGCGGCCGCCCCGCGAAACGTCCACGTCCTCCGGCGGGTTCTCCCACTCCCACACCGGCATCACGGCCGGGGTACCGGTGACCGCCTGGGCCCCGAGAATGTGCGGCCGCTGCTGCTCGTCGCAGCGCCACAGGGCGGTGGCCCGCTCCACGAACCCGGAGAGGGTCGAGGACGCGCCACCGGGAGCGGCGACCGGGTCGCCGGTGGTGCCGGGCACGCCGAGCCCGATGTCGTCGAGCGTGACCGGGCGGTGCAGCCGGGCCGCGAGCACCTCGCAGATCAGGTCCGGCACCTGGCCGCGCGGGCGCTGGCCCTTCAACCAGCGGGCGACGGCGGTGTGTTCGTACCGGAGCGACAGGTTGCGCGCCTTCCCCGCCTGGTTCACATGGGCGGCGAGACCGGCGTGCGAGATCCCGGCTTCGTCGAGAATGGCATCGAGCAAGGTATTGGGCTGCATGACTCGCCCCTCCGGAGGCGCGCTGTCTGTCAGCGTCTCTCAGCGTAGTGGAGGCCCTTTCACACGGGGTGTGAACAGAGTGCCCGCTTTTGTACGTCACGCGCTCTGCCGCCCGCGCTCCGCCGCGAGTTGACTGAAATCCGTCCGGCTCCCCTGGGTCGGAACTTCTGGCTCCGCCAGATGCGGCCGGGCCGCCGGCTCCCCCTCGACAGTGCGGCGGCCCACCTCGCGCCCCGCTCGGCCTGCCTGCCGAAACTCCGTGGTCGGGCGGTGGCGCAGGCCGTTCCGACGGCGGGTCAGGTCTGGGTCAAGTCTTGGGCCAAGCGCCAAGTGCCGTCGCCCGGCGCGCCGTACACCGCCCTGCGGGCTCGTCCTCAAACGCCGGACGGGCTTGATCAGACACCCCGCGCCGGTCATTACGGAGCACAAGCAGTGCGACATCGTCGCAGAGCCGCCCCCCGGTGTGCCGTATCAACTCCTCATGCACCGCGTGGATCACGGAGTCCGGCGGGGCCGGACCGGCGCGTACCGCCTTGGTGAGCGTGGCGTGCAGCGGAAAGAAGCGGCCCTCGGCATCCCGTGCGTCCTCCACCCCATCCGTGTGCAGGCAGAGCCCGTCGCCGAGGGCAAGGCGGCCGCAGCGGCGCACCGGCAGCTCCGCGGGGAGCGGAAAGGGGCCGAGCGGCGGCAACGGGTCGCCCCCGGCGACGCGTTCGACGCTGCGGCCGCCGAGCCGGTACGGCCACGGGTGGCCGCAGTTGAGCGCGAACACCGCGCCGTCCGCGCGGATCTCCAGGAGCAGTACGGTGACGAACTCCTCGGCCGACGGCGCGTCCGGCTCGGTGCCGCACACCGCCGGGTGCTCGCCGCGGGACCGCTCCCGCAGATGCCGCTGCAGAGCGCGCTCCAACCGGCGCAGCACACCGGAGAGTTCGGGCTCGTCGTGGGCGGCCTCGCGGAAGCTGCCGAGGACCACGGCGACGGTGCCGAGGGCGCCGAGCCCATGCCCGCGGACGTCGCCCATCACGATCCGTACGCCATGATCGGTGGCCACCGCCTCGTACAGGTCGCCGCCCACCGCCGCACCCCGGGTCGCGGAGACCTGCCCGGCCGCGACGGAGAGGCCGTCGAGCCGGGGCGGCAGCGGGCGGAGCAGCACCCGCTGGGCGGCGCCCGCGACCTCGCGGAGCTGCGCGAGCTCCTGGAGCAGTGCGCGGCGGACGCCGAGTACCAGCCCGGTGCCGACGACGAAGAAGACGGCGCAGGTGGCGATCCGGGCGCCGAGGCCGGTCTGTTGGGCGAGCGGGCAGGTGAACTTGTACGTGACGGCGAAGGCGCCCCACATGAGGGGCAGCGCGAGGGCACGCGCCCGCCGAAGAAGCGAGGTCTCCGTGCGTAGGCCGTCGTCGCTCACCCTTGCCCGGAAGGGCCAGGCCCGGATATGGATCACGCCGTCGGCCTCCCCTCAGGCCCTGTCAAGGACGCAGCCGACCCGTACGGCCGGGACGATTCTGTCCAGGGCGTGCTGCGCCTGGCCCGGATCGACGACACTTCTCACCCGAACGAGTGAGGGGCGCACTCGACACTTCGAGTGCGCCCCTCAACTGGGCTTTTACGCCGAGGCTTTGACAGGACGATGCGCCGTCACCGTCAAGCCCGTACGGCGGTCGCGGGCCTAGGGGGCGTCTCCCCTAGGCGCCCCGCAGCACCGCCCCGGTGCGCTCCGCGGCCAGGGCCACCGCCGCGTCGCGGGCCGCGGATGCCTCGTCCACGGTCAGCGTGCGGTCGGCGGCGCGGAAGCGCAGCGCGTACGCCAGGGACTTCTTGCCCTCGCCGAGCTGCTGGGCGTTCTCGTACACGTCGAACAGGCGCAGCGATTCGAGGAGTTCGCCCGCGCCCTCGCGCAGCGCCCGCTCCACCTCGGCGGCGGGCAGGGAGGTGTCGACGACGAGCGCGACGTCCTGCGTGGCCACCGGGAAGGTGGAGATCCGCGGCGCCTGCAGCGGCTCCTCGCTGACCAGGGCGTCCAGGTTCAGCTCCATCGCGCAGGTGCGCGCGGGCAGGCCGAGCGCCTTCACGACGCGCGGGTGCAGCTCACCCGCGTGCCCGACGATCTGCTCGGCACCATCCTTGACGACGACGAGCTCGGCGCAGCGCCCCGGGTGCCACGGACCGTACTGGCCCTGGCGGACGGTGAGTTCGACCTCGGCCTCGCGGGCCACGGCGCGCGCGGCCTCGATGGCGTCGGCCCAGTCGCCCTGCCGACCCTTGCCCCACCAGCCGGCCTGCTCACGGGCGCCCGCGAGGACGACCGCGACGTGCCGCCACTGCTGCGGCAGCGCCTCGTCGAGGGTGGCGAGCTCGGCGTCGGTCGGGCGGCGGTCCACCGGAAGACGCTCCGGCACCGACTGCTCGGCGCGCGGGTGGAAGACCGCACCGGTCTCGAAGAGCGCCAGGTCGTGGCTGCCCCGGCTGTCGTTACGGCGCAGCGAGGCGAGCAGGCCCGGCAGCAGCGTCGTACGGAGCGCGGGCTCCTCGTCGGAGAGCGGGTTGACGAGCTTGACGACGCGGCGGGCCGGGTCGTCCTGCTCCAGGCCCAGCTGGTCGAAGATCTGCTCGCCGATGAACGGGTAGCTGAGCGCCTCGACATAGCCGCTCCCGGCAAGGGCGCGGCCGACCCGCCGGTGCAGCCGCTGCCGGTCGGTCAGGCCGAGGCCGGACGGCGGCTTGGGCAGCGTCGAGGGGAGGTTCTCGTAGCCCTCGAGGCGGATGACCTCTTCGGCCAGGTCGTTGGGGTCCCGCAGGTCGGGACGCCAGGACGGCACGGTGACGGTGAGCTGGTCCTGGCCGTAGACGTCGCAGCCGACCTCTTGCAGGCGGCGTACGACGGTCTCGCGGCCGTAGTCCATGCCCGCGACCTTGTCCGGGTGGTCGGCCGGGATGGTGATGGTGTGCGGCGCGGTCGGCGCGATGAACTCGGTGACACCGGCCTCTGCGGTGCCGCCCGCGAGCAGCACGAGCAGGTCGACGGTGCGCTGCGCGGCGGCGGGCGCGGCCTGCGGGTCGACGCCCCGCTCGAAGCGCTTGGACGCCTCCGAGGTCAGCTTGTGCCGACGCCCGGTGCGGGCGATGGACAGCTGGTCGAAGTGGGCGGCCTCGATGACGACTTCGGTGGTGGCCTGGACCTCACCCGTCTCTGCGTCGGGCGCGGCGTCGGCGATCTCGGTGTTGGCGCCGCCCATGACACCGGCGAGGCCGATCGGCCCCCGGTCGTCGGTGATCACCAGGTCGGCCGGGTCGAGCTTGCGCGTGGCGCCGTCGAGGGTGGTGAGCTTCTCGCCGGGCTCGGCGCGGCGCACCCCGATGGGGCCGACGATCCGGGACCGGTCGTAGGCGTGCAGCGGCTGACCGAGCTCCAGCATCACGTAGTTGGTGATGTCGACGGCGAGCGAGATCGGCCGCATCCCGGCCTTCTGCAGGCGGCGCTGCAGCCAGATCGGGGAGTGCGCCTCGGGGTTGAGGCCGACCACCGTACGGGCGGTGAAGCGGTCGCAGCCGGTCGGGTCGGAGACCTGCACCGGGTAGCCGTACGCATTGGGCGCGGGGATGTCGAGCAGCGCCGGGTCGCGCAGCGGCAGGCCGTAGGCGGTGGCGGTCTCGCGGGCGACGCCGCGCATCGACAGGCAGTAGCCGCGGTCGGGCGTGACGGCGATGTCCAGGACCTCGTCGACGAGTTCGAGCAGCTCGATCGCGTCGGTGCCGACCTCGTACTCGTGCGGGAGCACGATGATGCCGCCGGAGCCGTCGTCGCCCATGCCCAGCTCGTCGCCGGAGCAGATCATGCCGTGCGACTTCTTGCCGTACGTCTTGCGCGCGGAGATCTCGAAGCCACCGGGCAGCACGGCGCCGGGCAGGACCACGACGACCTTGTCGCCGACGGAGAAGTTCCGGGCGCCGCAGACGATCTCCTGCGGCTCGCCGGTGCCGTTGGCCTGTCCGACATCGACGGTGCAGAAGCGGATCGGCTTCTTGAACTCCGTCAGCTCCTCGATGGTCAGCACCTGGCCCACGACGAGCGGGCCCTTGAGGTCGGCGCCGAGCTGTTCGACGGTCTCGACCTCGAGGCCGACGGCCACGAGCTTCTCCTGTACGTCCCGGCCGGTCTCCGTCGCCGGCAGGTCGACGTACTCCCGCAGCCAGGAAAGCGGGACCCGCATCAGATCTCCATCCCGAACGGCCGGGTGAACCGGACGTCACCCTCGACCATGTCTCGCATGTCTTCCACGTTGTGGCGGAACATCAGCATCCGCTCGATGCCGAACCCGAAGGCGAATCCGCTGTACTTCTCCGGGTCGACGCCGCAGGCGATGAGCACCCGCGGGTTGACCATGCCGCAGCCGCCCAGCTCGATCCAGCCCTCGCTGGAGCAGGTCCGGCAGGGACGGTCCGGGTTGCCGACGGACTCGCCGCGGCACACGTAGCAGACCATGTCCATCTCGGCGGACGGCTCGGTGAACGGGAAGTAGTTGGGGCGCAGCCGGGTCTTCATGTCCGGGCCGAAGAGCGCCTTGACCATGTGGTCGAGGGTGCCCTTGAGGTCGGCCATGGTCAGGCCCTCGTCCACGGCGAGCAGCTCGATCTGGTGGAAGACCGGGGTGTGCGTGGCGTCCAGCTCGTCGGTGCGGTAGACCCGCCCCGGGCAGACGATGTAGACGGGCGGTTCGCGGTCGAGCAGCGCGCGGGCCTGCACCGGCGAGGTGTGCGTGCGCAGCACGACACCGGACTCATCGTCCTTGGTCCCCTCAGGGCCCTGCACGAAGAAGGTGTCCTGCATCTGCCGCGCCGGGTGGTCGGGCACGAAGTTGAGGGCGTCGAAGTTGAACCACTCCGCCTCGGCCTCGGGCCCCTCGGCGATCTCGTATCCCATGGACACGAAGACGTCCGCGACCCGCTCCATCATGGTGGTCAGCGGATGCCGGGCACCGGTGGGGGTGCGGTCGTAGGGCAGCGTGACGTCCACCGCCTCCTCGACCAGGACGCGGGCGTCACGCTCGGCCTCGAGCTCGGCCTGCCGGGCGGCGAGCGCCTTGTTCACGGCGCCGCGGGCCATGCCCACGCGCTTGCCCGCGTCCGCCTTGGCGTGCGGCGGCAGGGCGCCGATCTCGCGGTTGGCGAGGGCGAGCGGAGAGCTGGGACCGGTGTGCGCGACCTTGGCCGCCTGGAGCTGTTCGAGATCGGCAGCGGCCGCGAAGGCGGCGAGCGCCTCGCCTTGCATGCGCTCGATCTCTTCCGGTTTCAGGGCCTCGACCTCAACAGGGTCGTACGACTTATTGGGGGCTGACATCTCTTCCCGTGCTTCCGATTGGGCTGGCTGGGGAGTCCCACCACCGCGACCGCGACGGCGCGGACACAAACGCGCCAAAGGTCGAGTCTAGCGGTGTGCGGGCAGGTGAATGGCCCGTGGTCAGCTGCCGGACACTCCATACGCGATGACGTACGCGATCATGCGCCGCTACTGGAGATACGCCGGGGCCGCCACGGGCAGGGTAAATCGGAACTCGGCGCCGCCCGCCGGGCCCCGCCCGACGGTGATCGTGCCGCCGTGGGCCTCGACGATGCCCTTGACGATGTACAGGCCGAGGCCGGTGCCGCCGCGCTTGCTGCCCCGCCAGAAGCGGGTGAAGACGCGGTTCATGGACTCCTCCGGGATGCCTGGGCCCTCGTCGCTGACGGTCACGGTGGTGCCTGCGGCCTCCCGCTCGCGCGGGGAGACGCTGGGCGCTACGTCGATGGTGACAGTTCCCTCGCCGTGCCGCACGGCGTTTTCCAGGAGGTTGCTGAGCACCTGGTCGATCTTGTCGGGGTCGGCCCACAGGTCCGGCAGCGGCTGTTCCAGACGTACGAGAAAACGGTCCGGGGACCGGCCCGCGGCGACATGCGCCTGGATGTGCCGCCCGACGGCGGCGCCGATGTCGACGGGTTGACGGCGCACTTCGAGCCGCCCCGAGTCGATCCGGGAGATGTCGAGCAGCTCAGCGATCAGCCGGGTGACGCGGTTGGCGTCGGCGTCCACGGTCTCCAGCATCAGCCGCTTCTGGTCGTCCGTGAACCGCTCCCACTTGGCGAGCAGCGTGGCCGTGAAGCCCTTGACGGAGGTGAGCGGGGAGCGCAGCTCGTGGGCGACGGTGGCGATCAGCTCGGCGTGGCTGCGCTCGGTGCGGCGGCGGGCCTCGGTGTCGCGGAGGCTGACGACGAGGCGGCGCAGCGGGCCCGCGGGCGAGGCGCGCACATACCGCGCGGCGACCAGGACCTCGCGGCCGCCGGGGAGCAGCAGGTTCCGCTCGGGCTGGCGGACCCGGGTGCTCAGGCCGCCGTACGGGTCGGTGAGCTGCCACCAGCGGCAGCCCTCCAGGTCCTCCAGGGGCAGCGCGTGCTCCAGGGGGAGGCCGAGCGCGGTGGCGGCGGGGACGGCGGTGATACGGGCGGCGGCGGCGTTGAAGCAGATGACGCGGCCGGTCTCGTCGGCGACGACCAGACCGTCCGGCAGGTCGTCCGGGTGCAGCCCGAGGTCGTCCAGGTCAGCGGGTCCCGGGCCGGTGGGGTCGCGGTGCTCGGCGCGGGACGCGGGACCACGCGCGGCGGAACCGTGCACTCCCCCTGGTCTGCTGGTGCCGACACTCATCCCCGTACCCCACCTCTCGACTGGTGCAGTGGGCCCCCGAGCCCGCCACATTACTAGCCGAGGATGAACGAATGGACCCCTCGGACGGGTCGCACTGGGTCAGAGGGAGCGCTGGGCGCGGGCGGAGGCGTACAGGCAAACGGCCGCGGCGGTGGCGAGGTTGAGGCTCTCCGCCTTGCCGTGGATGGGCACCCGCACGACGGCGTCGGCGAGGTTCCGGGTCTCCTCCGGCAGCCCCCAGGCCTCATTGCCGAAGATCCAGGCGGTGGGCGTGGCCATGGTCCCCCGGTCGAGCTCGGCGTCGAGGTCGTCCTCCCCGGCCCCGTCGGCGGCGAGCACCCGCACGCCGACGTCCCGCAGCCCCCGTACCGCCTCCTGGACGGGAACGCCCACGGCGACCGGCAGATGAAAGTGCGAGCCGACCGAGGCGCGCACCGCCTTGGGGTTGTAGAGGTCCACGGAGGCGTCGGTCAGCACCACGGCATCGGCCCCGGCCGCATCGGCACAGCGGAGGACGGTGCCCGCGTTCCCGGGATCACGCACATGCGCGAGGACGGCGACGAGCTTGGGCCGCGCGGCAAGGATCTCCGTGAACGGCGCATCGAGGAACCGACAGACCCCGACCAGACCCTGCGGCGTGACGGTGGTCGCGATATCGGCGATCACCGCCTCATCGGCGAGATGCACCCGGGCCCCGGCGTCCCGCGCGGCGGCAACGAGATCGGCGTACCGCTCGGCGGCCTCGACGGTGGTGAACAGCTCGGTGAGCGTGGGCCCGGCGACGGTGCTGTGCCCGGCGGCCTCGCGCACGGCCTGCGGCCCCTCGGCCAGAAACAGCCGCTCCTTGGCGCGGAAGTTCCGCTTCGCCAGCCGCCGTGCGGCGCCGACGCGCGCTGAGCGGGGGGAGATCAACTCGGGGGCGGGAACCATGACTTACCTCTACGCGACGGGAGGGCTAGGAATAAGGGGCGCGGGGAACTGCGCGACCAGCCCACGACGGCCCGCAGTCGAAAGACCACAGAAGAGGGCAGACGCGAACGGACCCACAAGCCGCGGGGGCCTGCAGGTCCGTTCGGGCTCAGCTCAACCCGTAAATCAGGCGGCAGCCTTCGGCGCGTTCACGTCGCTCGGCAGAGCCTTCTGCGCAACCTCGACGAGCGCGGCGAACGCATTCGCGTCGTTGACCGCGAGCTCGGCCAGCATCTTGCGGTCCACCTCGATGTTGGCGGCCTTCAGACCCTGGATGAAGCGGTTGTACGTGATGCCGTTGGCGCGGGCAGCGGCGTTGATGCGCTGGATCCACAGCTGACGGAAGTCGCCCTTGCGCTTCTTGCGGTCGTTGTAGTTGTAGACCAGCGAGTGGGTGACCTGCTCCTTGGCCTTGCGGTAAAGGCGCGAGCGCTGGCCGCGGTAGCCGCTGGCCTGCTCGAGGATCGCCCGGCGCTTCTTGTGGGCGTTGACTGCCCGCTTGACGCGTGCCACTTCTTGACTCCTTGTAGCGGGGCCGTGGTTGTCCTCACACGGCCCGGTTCGATTAGGTCCCGGTCCCGGCGTCGGGCCCCTGTTTCCAGGGGCCCTGACGTCACTTGCCGAGAAGCTTCTTGACCTTCGCGGCGTCGCCCGGGGCCATCTCGGCGTTGCCGGTCAGGCGGCGCGTCAGACGGGACGACTTGCGCTCGAGCAGGTGGCGCTTGCCGGCACGCTCACGGAGCACCTTGCCGGAGCCGGTGATCTTGAAGCGCTTCTTGGAACCGCTGTGCGTCTTGTTCTTCGGCATAGCGCCGTTCTCTCCTCGTCATGGCGCTTCCCCGGTGCGGACCGGCATGGGGAAGCGTCAGTTGTTTCGGTTGGCGTCCAGGGATCGACCCCGGATCAGGCTTCGGCGGGCTCCCCGGCGGGGGCGCTGCTCTGGTCCTCGCGGTCCCGGCGGGTGGAGGTGGTTTCCGCCTCCGCCTTGCGGGCGGCCTGGGCTTCGCGGGCCTCGGCCATCGCCTCGGTCTTCTTCTTGTGCGGACCGAGAACCATGATCATGTTGCGGCCGTCCTGCTTCGGGTTCGACTCGATGAACCCGAGGTCCTGAACGTCCTCCGCGAGGCGCTGCAGCAGCCGGTAGCCGAGCTCCGGCCGGGACTGCTCGCGACCACGGAACATGATCGTGATCTTGACCTTGTCGCCCTGCTTGAGGAACCGGACGACGTGACCCTTCTTGGTGTCATAGTCGTGCGGGTCGATCTTCGGCCGGAGCTTCATCTCCTTGATGACCGTGTGCGCCTGGTTCTTGCGCGCCTCACGGGCCTTCATGGCCGACTCGTACTTGAACTTGCCGTAGTCCATGAGCTTGCAGACGGGCGGGCGGGCGTTCGCCGCCACCTCGACCAGGTCGAGGTCGTACTCCTGAGCAAGCTCAAGGGCCTTGGCAAGCGGAACAATCCCGACCTGCTCGCCGCTAGGACCGACAAGTCGCACTTCGGGAACGCGAATCCGGTCGTTGATGCGGGGCTCGGCGCTGATGGATCCTCCTCGGTAGCACCACGCGACGGTCTGGCGGACTGCCGCGTAACGTCTCTTTGCGTTAGACCTAACCGCGCCGGTGCACGAAAAATGCCCCGGAGACGATCACATGCGGAGCTCCTCACTTACCGGAGCACCGTCGCGACGCACGCGGGGCGCAGAGGACCGCCACTCGAGGTGGCTGTCTGACCGGTGACCCGACGCTCTTTCGAGCATCCAGGTGGGAGATGCGGAGCCTCCACTTGTGGGCCGAGCACTGAGATGTCCGGCCGGTCGACTCACCAGCATACCAGCGTTCGGGGGTGCCGCAGTCCCCTCTGCCCGTGGGACCTGGCTCTTCCTGGGGCTCTAGGCTGGACGGGCCCACCGCATGGGACCGGCGCCACTGGAGAAGTGGCCCGGTCCGCTCGACTCCCAGGAAGTAGCAGCAAGCCATGAGCGACGCGACCCCCGGCCCCGGTGCCGGTCCCGAGGCCCACGCCGACTTCGACGCCATGACCCGTGACATCGCGGAGGTCCCCGCGGTCGAGGTGATCGTGACGGTCGCGGTGAACCTGATGAGCGCGGCGGCGGTGAAGCTGGGCCTGACCGAGGAGGGCGACCGGCACAAGGACCTGGACGAGGCCCGCAAGCTGGTGCACGCCCTGGCCGGGCTGCTCGACGCCAGCGCCACGGAGATCAGCTCGTTCCACGCGGCGCCGCTGCGCGACGGCCTGAAGTCGCTCCAGCTGGCGTTCCGCGAGGCCTCCCTGGTCGCGGACGAGCCGGGGCAGGGCCCGGGCGAGAAGTACACGGGCGCGGTCTTCGGCTGACGCCCGTCGGGGGCGCCGGGGCGCCGTTCGGCCACCGCCGCCCGCGCGGGCGGGCCGCAGGCCACGGGTAGGGTCGATGACCGTGGCGAACAAGAACATTCCCGACTCCGGCTTCTCCGACGACGACGGCTCCGCGGACCCGCGCCTGACCGCGGCCCTTGCCGCGTGGGCGGCGGACCGTTCGCAGCGGACGGCGGCCGGGGTTCTTCAGGCCCTGGCCCCGACCCGCCTCCTCGTCCCCGTCGTGGCCGTGCTCGGTGAGGTGGAGACCGACGAGAACGGCCTGAAGCGCGAGAAGACCAGCGACATGGCCGTTCCCACCCTCAAGGCCGGTGACCGCACGGCGCTGCCCGCCTTCAGCTCCACCGAGGCGCTCGCGCTGTGGGATCCCGAGGCCCGGCCGGTCGCCGTACCGCTGCGGCAGGCGCTGCACGCCGCCGTGCACGAGAAGGCCGACACGATCGTCCTCGATGTCGCGGGTCCGGTCCCCTTCGAGCTGCCGCGCCCGGCCCTGCTCGCCCTCGCCGAGGGCCGTACCTCCACCGACCCGCTCACCGACCCGGCCGTCACCGAGGCGGTACGCGCCGTCGTTGCCGCCGAGCCCGCGGTGCTCCGCGCCCACCTCGGCCCGGGCACGGCCGACGGCACCCTCGCACTCGTCCTCGCCCCGGATGCGGCCCCCGCCGAGGCCGCGCAGCGGGTGGCCGAGGCGCTGGCCGCCGACGAGACGCTCCGGGCCCGCCTGGTCCGGGGGCTCGACCTGGCGCTGCTTCGGGCCGGATCGACGCCACCGGGTGAGCCGTTGTTCGTACGCGCCTGACGGTCCTGTTCTACGCGTCCGGAGGGGCACCGCCGCCTGATCTACGCGTCCGGAGGGGCCCGCGCCGCTCAGTCGAGGTCTCGGCGGCCGCGCCACAGGGCGACGGCTGCCACCAGGAAGAGTGCGCCCAGGGTGGCGGCGAGTGGGCCCGCCCAGGCGGCGGCGGTGTCGTCGGGGTCCGGGTCGGGGCCGGGGCCGAAGTACGTGTCGCGGTAGGCGGCCGGTTTCAGGTCCTGGGGCTTCAGCTTGGCGCCCGCTTCGATGGCGGCGGCCGCGTCGACCAGGCCGTGTCCGCGGGAGTCGTCGCGGCCGCCCTCGGGGGTGTCCCGGGCGGTGTCCTCCAGGAGCTGTTTGACCTGGGCGGGCCGCAGGCCGGGGTGGGCGGAGAGGACCAGGGCGGCGACGCCGGAGACGTGGGCCGAGGCGGGGCTGGTGCCCCAGCCCTTGTAGTACTCGCGGTCGGGGTCCGGGATCATGATTTCGACGCCGGGGGCGCTGACGGTGGCGTACCAGCGGCGGGTGGAGAACGGGGCGCGGGTGCCGAAGCGGTCGACGGCGGTGACCGCGATGACGCCCGGGTACGCGGCCGGATAGGAGACGTGGTCGCCCTTCTTGCCGCCGTTGCCCGCGGAGGCGACGACGACGGAGCCCTTGCGGAGGGCGTACTGCACGGCCGCGTCCTCGGAGGGCTCGGGGTGGGCGGACTCGCTGTCGTCGCCGAGGGAGAGGTTGATGACGTCGGCGCCGTGGTCGGCGGCCCAGCGGATGCCGTCGGCGAGGGCGCTGCCGCGGGTCGCACGGGCCTGTTTGCGGGCCGTGTCGCCGTCCTCGAGGATCACCCGGACCGGCAGGATCTTCGCCTCGGGCGCGATGCCGAGCACGCCGTCCTCGTTGCCCGGGCCGTGGCCGTGGCCCGCGATGACACCGGCCATGGCGGTGCCGTGCCGGGCCCAGGGGCGGTCGCCCTTCTTCGCGCCGAAGCCGATCATGTCCTTGCCCTCGAGGACGTTGCCCTTGAGGTCGGGGTGGCCGGCGTCGACACCGGTGTCCAGGACGGCGACGGTGACGCCCTCGCCGCGGGTGGTGCGCCAGGCCTCCTCGGTGTGGAGCTCGGCCAGGGCCCACTGCCGCGAGCGGATCTCGTCGGCCTGGGCGGCGTGCGCGGGCAGCAGGGCGAAGGCGGCGGCGAGGAGGGCGGCGGCGGTCTTACGGAGCGGGGCGGGGCGGGGCGGGCGCAAGCGGTTCACGCGCTCTCCCCCGGTTGCTGACGCGGTGTCCGTGGCGGCTGACGCGGTCGCTTCAGTGTGCTGTTCCCGGCGGCTCACGTGGTCTCCTTCGAGGCCGCGGTGAACTTCTTGCGCAGGCCGCGCTCGAGGCGGTCCGCGAGGCCCTTCGCCTCATGGCCGAGGCCCGCCTGGGCGGACGCGCTGGTGGCCCCCGGCTTCACGGCGTCCGCGGCGGGCTCGGGCTCGGCGATGGCGCGGCCGTCGGCGAAACCCGAGACCGCGTAGACCACCACGGGCGCGTCCTTGAGCACCGAGATCCGCCAGGACGCCCGCTGCTCGTCCGCGAAGTCGGCGGCGACGGTGCCCTTCACGGCGTACGGGCGGGGCATCAGGTCGGGCCGCCGGTCGAGGCCCTCTTCGGCGAAGCGGGTGCGCAGGGCGCCCATCGTGGCGGCGTCGGCCTTGGTGAACAGGAACCCGACGGTGGTGACATGGCTGCGGGTCGCGTCGGTGTACGTGGCACGGAGCAGCCGTTCGCAGCCGACCGGGCGCAGGACCTTGCGCAGGAGCGGGTCGAAGGCGTCCGCACAGCCGCTGTCCGGAGCGACGCCGATACGGGTCCACTGCCGGTCGGCGCCACCGGGTCCGGCGCCGTCGCCCTTGACCCGCGGTGGGAAGAGCTTGTCGACGGGCGCGTTGTGCCAGATGTCCCCGGCGGCCGTGAACACGGCCTGCGCATCGGAGGCACCGGTGCCGCTACCGACGGCATCGGTGATCCAACTCCCGGTCACGGCACCGCCGATGAGGCCGAGCCCGAGCACCAGGCAGGCCGCCACGGCGGCGAGCCGGGGCTTGCTGCGCGCCCCGACGGGGTGCGGCTGAGCCGTCCGGTCATCGAATCCCACCGGCTGCTCGAAGGCGGCGGGGCGTCCGGCACCGGGCTGCGGCGTGAGCCCCACGGAGCCGACGGCTCGGCGGCGCGAGGCCGAGGCACGGGGCGGCGGGCCGAGGGGGCGCGGCGGGGTCTCGGGAGGCAGGGGGCGCGCGCCTTGGGAGCGGGGGCTTGGGGCGCCGGGGACGGGGCGGAGGCGTGCGGTGGTTTCCGCGGGGTGGTCCGGGGAGGTGGGGGTGGCGGGTGCTGTGGGCGGCTTCGGGGAGCCCGGCGTCGACGGAGTGGTGGACCGCGGCTCGGTCGGGCCGTTGTCGGCGCCGTCCCCGGCGGGGGTGGCGGACGTGAACCGCGCGTCGGTGGCCGGGGGGTGGGCCGGGGCCGACGGCGCCGAGGCAGTGGGGCCACTGGCGGACGGGCGCTCGGGCCGCGACGGGTTGCCCTCGGGGCGGGATGCCGGACCCGTGGCGCCCCACACCGTGTCGCTCGCACGCGGAGGCACCGCCTCCGGAACGGTCTGCGGCGGAACGGCGGGCAGGGGCGGCGCTTGTGGCGGTGGCGGAACACTGGGTACGGGCGCGGCGGCGCCGTCATCGCGGCGGACGGGGCCACCGTCGCCCTGGCGGGCCGGGCCACCGTCACCGTGGCGGACGGGACTGCCGCCGCCCTGGCGGGAGCGGGCCGGGCCACCGTCACCCTGGCGGGCAGGACTGCCGCCACCCGGACGGACCGGGCCACCGTCACCCTGGCGGACGGGGCCGCCGCCCTGGCGGGAGCGGGCCGGGCCACCGTCACCGTGGCCGGTGTTGCCGGGGCGGTCGGCCGAAGGCTGGGGCGCGGCGTCGGCCGGGGCCGTGGGCGGCTCCCAGGCGGCGGGTTCGTACACCGGGTCATGGCCCGCGTCGTGGCCCGGGTCTTGCGAGGCGGCGAGGTGGCCCGTGCCCGGGGAACGGGTCGCATCGGTGGCGGAGCCGGAGCCTGGGCCCGGAATCGAGGGCGTACCGCTGGAGGAGACCGGCGCGGAGAAGCTCGGCGCGGAGGACGTACCAGCGGAAGTCGTACCAGCAGAGGACGTACCAGCGGAAGACGTACCAGCAGAGGACGTACAACCGGCAGGACCCGGCGCCGTACCCCCATCGCCGCTGGCGGCCGTGGTCGAGGCGGGGGCAGAGGCGGCCGTGGTCGACGGAGGCTGGTCCGGGAGGCGCGTGGTGGGGTTGGGGGGTGGGGGTGCGGTGGGGCGGGGCGGGACAGGGGCGCGCTGCGCTTCTGTGCTCATGCCCCCGCTCCTTGTACTCGGGTACTCGGGTCCGCTCGACGTACTCGAGGCCCGCTCGACCGACGATGTTCACGCTGCTTTGACGTGTGCTCGTGCCTTTGGGGACAGGCCCGTTCCCGATCCCACCCTGCCTGCGCGTCACTCTACGGGCTGACGCGGGCGGACGGGGAACCGGTCGGGCCCCGGCGGGCGATCTGTCCGGGATCATCCCCCTACCCCTGGGTAAACCCGTCTGGCAGGCTGCGGACATGACCGCCCCCCGTGCCCCGCAGCATCTGACGCTTCCGTCGCATCCGTCGGCCCGCACCCGCTACGACCGGGCCACCGCACACCTCGACGCGCCGCTCGCGATCGTCGACCTGGAGGCGTTCGACGCCAACGCCGCGGATCTCGTACGCCGTTCCGCCGGCAAGCCGGTCCGGGTGGCGAGCAAGTCCGTGCGCTGCCGTGCGCTGCTCGAACGGGCCCTGGAGAGGGACGGGTTCGCGGGCATCATGTCGTTCACGCTCGCCGAGTCGCTGTGGCTGGCCCGGTCCGGCTTCGAGGACGTACTGCTCGCCTACCCCTCGGCCGACCGGTCCGCCTTCGCCGAGCTGACCGCCGACCCGAAGCTGGCGGCCCGCGTGACCGTCATGGTCGACGACCCGGCGCAGCTGCGCCTGATCGACGCCGCGCGGTCCGGTGGGCGCGAAGAGGTGCGGGTCTGCCTGGAGTTGGACACCTCCCTGAAGCTGCTCGGCGGCCGGGTACGGGTCGGGGCGCGCCGCTCGCCGCTGCACTCCCCCGCGCAGGTCGCCGAGGTGGCGCGGGCCGTGGTGCGCAGGCCGGGGTTCCGGCTCGTGGGTCTGATGGCGTACGAGGGGCATGTGGCCGGGGTCGGGGATCTGCTCGCGGGGCGCCCGGTGCGGTCCCGGGCGATCCGCCTGATGCAGTCCGCCGCGCGCCGCGAACTGGCCGCCCGGCGGGCCGAGGTGGTGCGCGCGGTGCGGGCGGTGGCGCCGGACCTGGAGTTCGTCAACGGGGGCGGTACGGGGAGCGTGCAGCACACGGCGGCGGAGTCGGCGGTCACCGAAATCGCGGCCGGGTCGGGGCTATACGTGCCGCGGCTCTTCGACAACTACACGTCGTTCAGCGGGCGTCCGGCAGCCCTGTTCGCGCAGCCCGTGGTGCGCAGGCCCGGCGTCGGCGCGGTGACCGTGCTCGGCGGCGGCTATCCGGCGTCGGGCGCGGCGGGTGCGGACCGGTTGCCGGTGCCGTATCTCCCCGAGGGGCTGCGGTACGACCCGCAGGAGGGCGCGGGCGAGGTGCAGACACCCTTGCTCGGCTCGGCCGCGGACGATCTGCTCCTCGGCGACAAGGTGTGGTTCCGGCACGCCAAGGCGGGCGAGTTGTGCGAGCGGTTCGAGGCACTGCATCTGGTCGAGGGCGACCGGGTGACGGCGACCGTGCCTACGTATCGCGGTGAAGGGCGTACGTTCCTCTAGACCGCTCTCCTCCAGACCGTTCTCCTCCAGGCCGCTCTCCTCCAGGCCGTTCTCGCGTCGTCAGTCGTTCGTTGCGCGGATGCCGTCGGTGATCTCGTCGATGACGGAGAGCGGTGGGGCCTGCTCGCCGCGGTCCAGGGCGAAGCGTACGACGAGGAGTTGGCGGTTTCCGGTGGGTGCGCGGAAGGCGAGGGACTGGACGTATCCGCCGGGGCCGTCCGCGGTCGTGACGCTCCAGCGCACGAAGTAGCCGTCGCCGCCCGCGACTTGGACCGGACCGGACGCGAGTTTCTTGTGCGAGACCATGCCGTTGAACGGCCTGCGGCCGATCGCGTCGCGGTCGTACGCCTTGGTGGCGGCCTCGGTGATGTCCTGCTCGGCCACCTTCCGTGGGTTCTCGCCGCCGGAGGCTTCGGCGAGGCGTGAGCTGACGGTGCCGTGGTGGCAGAAGCCGGATGTGCCCGGGCAGTCGTAGGTGGCCTGCGTGGTCATGGTCGGCGCCTTGTCGAGGGCGCGGTCGGCGCGCTCCCAGCCGTCGGGGATGGGCAGGGCGATGCCGTTGAGCTGGTCGACCAGGGTGTTCGGGTCGTCGTCGGGTGGTGAGGTCGGCTCGGTGGGAGTGGTCGCGGTCTCTTCCGGTTCTTCCGGTTCTTCCGGGGTACTGCTCGCGGTGGTGTGCGGCCCGCCCGCGGTGCCCCCGTTGTCGGTGCCGTCTCCTCCGCCGAGGACGACGATTCCGGTGACGATCGAGGCGACGAGCACGGCGGCGGCCGCGGCGAGGGCGACGGCCTTGGCCCGCCCGGAGGGCTCTACCGGGGCCACCGCGCCCGCGCCCACCGGGCCCGCGCCCGCCGCGCCCCGGGTGTGCTCGGTCCAGGCGGACCCGTCCCACCAGCGCTCCACGGCGGGCAGGGACGGGTCCGGGTACCAGCCGGGCGGGGGCGTCATGCTCATGCGCACACCCTAGAACCTCGGGTGAACGGACTGCCTAGACCGGGGTGACGTACGCCCCGGAGATACCGCCGTCGACCAGGAAGTCCGTGGCGTTCACGAACGAGGAGTCGTCGCTGGCGAGGAAGGCGACCGCGGCCGCGATCTCCTCCGCCTCCGCGAACCGGCCGACCGGGATGTGCACCAGGCGGCGCGCGGCGCGCTCCGGGTCCTTGGCGAACAGTTCCTGGAGAAGGGGCGTGTTGACCGGGCCGGGGCAGAGCGCGTTGACGCGGATGCCGTCGCGGGCGAACTGCACGCCCAGCTCGCGGGACATCGCGAGGACGCCGCCCTTGGACGCGGTGTAGGAGATCTGCGAGGTGGCCGCGCCCATGATCGCCACGAAGGACGCGGTGTTGATGATGGAGCCGCGGCCCTGCTCGCGCATGTACGGGATGGCGGCCTTGCAGCAGAGGTAGACCGAGGTGAGGTTGACCTCTTGGACGCGCTTCCAGGCCTCCAGGCCGGTCTCCAGGATGGAGTCGTCGTCGGGCGGCGAGATCCCGGCGTTGTTGAAGGCCACGTCGACCGAGCCGTACGTGTCGTACGCCGTCTTGAAGAGCGCCTCGACCTGCTCGGCGTCCGTGACGTCGACCTGCACGTAGGTGCCGCCGACCGCTTCGGCGGCCTGCTTGCCCGCGGTCTCGTCGATGTCCGCGCACACGACGTTCGCGCCCTCGGAGGCCAGGCGGCGGGCGGTGGCAAGGCCGATGCCGCTGCCCGCTCCGGTGATGACGGCGGTACGTCCGACGAGGCGGCGGCAGATGCTGTCTTCGGTCACGCTCAGTTCTCCTCGGTGCTGATGAACACGTTCTTGGTTTCCGTGAAGGCGTGCAGGGCGTCGGGGCCCAGCTCGCGGCCCAGGCCGGACTGTTTGTAGCCGCCGAAGGGGGTCCAATAGCGCACGCTGGAGTGCGAGTTGACGGAAAGGTTGCCCGCCTCGATCCCGGCGGAGACGCGCAGGGCGCGGCCGACGTCCCGGGTCCAGATGGAGCCGGAGAGGCCGTACGGGGTGGCGTTCGCGAGGCGGACGGCGTCCTGTTCGTCGCGGAACGGAAGCAGCACGGCGACCGGGCCGAAGATCTCCTCCACGGCGGCGGGGGCGTCGGGCGCCTGGCCGGTCAGGACGGTCGGCGGGAACCAGAAGCCCGGCCCCTCGGGCGCGCTGCCGCGGATGCCCGGTGCGTCATCGGGCACGAACTCCCTTACCCGCGCGCGCTGTTCGGCCGAGATCAGCGGCCCCATCCGGGTCTTCTCGTCCGCCGGATCGCCCACGACGACCGCGCGCACCGCCTCGGCGAGCAGCTCCGCGTACTGCTCGTACACCGACTCCTGGACGAGGATCCGGGTGCGGGCGCAGCAGTCCTGTCCGGCGTTGTCGAGGAACGCGAACGGGTCGGCGGCGGCCTTCAGGTCGGCGTCGGCGAAGACGACGTTGGGGCTCTTGCCGCCGAGCTCCAGGGTGACGGGCTTGACCTGGGCGGCGCAGCGCTGCATGACCTCGCGGCCGGTGCGCGTGGAGCCGGTGAAGACGACCTTCGCGACGTCGGGGTGGTCGACGAGGGCGCGGCCCGCGACGTTCCCGTGCCCGGGCAGGACCTGGAACAGGCCCTCGGGAAGGCCCGCCGCCAGGGCGAGTTCGGCGAGCCGGAGCGCGGTGAGCGGGGTGGTCTCGGCGGGTTTGAGGACGACGGCGTTGCCCGCGGCCAGGGCCGGGGCGAAGCCCCAGGCGGCGATGGGCATGGGGAAATTCCAGGGGGCGATCACGCCGACCACGCCGAGCGGTTCGCGGAGGGTGACGTTCCAGCCGCCGGGTACGGGGATCTGCGCGCCGCCCAGGCGCTCGACGCCCCCGGCGGCGTACAGCAGCAGATCCCGTACGTTGCCGGCCTCCCAGCGGGCGTTGCCGATGAGGTGTCCGGCCTCGCGGACCTCCAACCGGGCGAGTTCTTCGAGGTGTTGGTCGACCGTGTCGGCGAAGCGGCGCAGGAGGCGGGCGCGGTCGGCGGGGGCAGTGGCCGCCCAGCGGCTCTGGGCGCGTGCGGCGCGTACGACAGCGGTGTCGATGTCTTCGGCCGTGGCGGCGGGGACGGTGGCGACGACGTCCTCGGTCGCCGGGTTCAGAACCTTCAGATCGTGCGGCAACGGTTCCTCACATGCGTTCGAAGGAGCGGCGCAGCTCCCAGTCGGTCACCGCGGCGTCGAACGCTTCGAGTTCGATCCGCGCCATGTTGCGGTAGTGCGCGACCACCTCGGCGCCGAAGGCGGCCTTGGCGATGGGGCTGTTCTCCCAGAGCTCGGCGGCCTCGCGCAGGGTGGTGGGGACGTGCTCGAAGTCGGCGGTGTACGCGTTGCCCGGGCAGGCCTCGGGGAGTTCGAGCTGCTGCTCGATGCCGTACAGGCCCGCGGCCACGAGCCCGGCGACCGCCAGGTGCGGGTTGACGTCACCGCCGGGCAGCCGGTTCTCGAAGCGCATGGAGCGGCCGTGGCCGACGGTGCGCAGCGCGCAGGTGCGGTTGTCGTGGCCCCAGGCGACGGCGGTGGGCGCGAAGGAGCCGGGCTGGAACCGCTTGTACGAGTTGATGTTGGGGGCGTAGAGCAGGGAGAAGTCGCGGAGGGCGGCGAGCTGTCCGGCGAGGAAGTGCCGCATCACCGGGGACATGGTGTGCGGGTCCCCGGGGTCGGCCATGGCGTTGGAGCCGTCCTCCAGGGAGCCGAGCGAGAGGTGGATGTGGCAGGAGTTGCCCTCGCGCTCGTTGTACTTCGCCATGAAGGTGAGCGAGCAGCCCTCCTGGGCGGCGATCTCCTTGGCGCCGGTCTTGTAGATGGCGTGCTGGTCGCAGGTGACCAGGGCCTCGTCGTAGCGGAAGGCGATCTCGTGCTGGCCGGGGTTGCACTCGCCCTTCGCGGACTCGACGGTCAGTCCCGCGCCCGCCATCTCGTTGCGGATCCGGCGAAGCAGCGGCTCGACGCGGCCGGTGCCGAGCACGGAGTAGTCGACGTTGTACTGGTTCACCGGGGTCAGGCCGCGGTAGTCGGCGTCCCAGGCCTGCTCGTAGGTGTCCTTGAAGACGATGAACTCGAGCTCGGTGCCGACCTGGGCGGTGTAGCCGAGCTCGGCGAGCCGGTCGAGCTGGCGGCGCAGGATCTGCCGGGGCGCGGCGACCACGGGCGAGCCGTCCTCCCAGGCGAGGTCGGCGATGAGCATGGCCGTGCCCTCGTTCCAGGGGACGCGGCGCAGCGTGGCCAGGTCGGGGCGCATGGCGAAGTCGCCGTAGCCCCGCTCCCAGCTGGACATCTCGTAGCCGTCGACGGTGTTCATCTCGGCGTCGACGGCGAGCAGGTAGTTGCAGCCCTCGGTGCCGTGTTCCAGGACCTCGTCGAGGAAGAAGCGGGCGGCGAACCGCTTACCCTGCAGCCGCCCCTGCATATCGGGGAAGGCGAGGACGACGGTATCGATCTCGCCGCTCGCGACGAGGGTGCGCAGCTCCTCGACGGTGAGCGGGGGTGTGCGGTCTGCCACGGGGTCCTCCTTGGGCGGTCCAGAGGCATAAGGTATTCGCACAGACCTTTTCTTGTGAAGGGGATCGCGGCATGACGACGGTGGAGAACTCCGGTCGGCTCACTCAGGTGCTCCGGCCGGTGCGGGCGGGCAACGGTTTCGAGGAGGCCCTGGAGCAGATCCTCCAGGTCGTACGGCTCGGCCTGATCCCGGCGGGCGACCGGCTGCCCGCGGAGCGGGAGTTGGCGGAGCTGCTCGGGGTCAGTCGGGTGACGCTGCGCGAGGTCCTGCGGGTCCTTCAGGACCAGGGCCTGGTGGAGTCGCGGCGCGGCCGGTACGGCGGGACCTTCGTGCGCGCAAGGCCCGAGGGCGCGGGCGGCGAGCAGGAGCTGCGGCGCCGGGTCGCGGACGTCGACGTGGAGGACGTGCTGCGCTTCCGCGAGGTCCTGGAGACCGGCGCGGCCCAGCTCTGCGCGACCCAGGGCCTCACCGACGAGCAGGAGGAACGGCTGCTCGCGGCGCTCGCGGCGACCCAGGACGCGCCACTCGTGGAGTACCGCCGCCTGGACACGCTGTTCCACCTGACGCTCGCCGAGCTCTCCGGCTCACCGACCCTGACCACGCAGTACGCGGCCGTCCGCGCCACCGTCAACGACCTGCTCGACTGCATCCCGCTCCTTGTACGCAACCTGGAGCACTCGCAGCAGCAGCACGCCGTGCTCGTCGAGGCGGTCCTGGGCGGCGACGCGGACCGGGCGCGCGAGGCGATGCGCGAGCACTGCGCGGGGACGGCGGCGCTGTTGCGGGGCTTCCTGTCGTAACCCCGGTTCCTGTCGTGGCCGTACCCCGGTCCTGCTCGTGGCCGTACCCCGGTCTTGTCGT
This sequence comes from Streptomyces sp. NPDC002851, assembly GCF_053591935.1. Taxonomy (NCBI): domain Bacteria; kingdom Bacillati; phylum Actinomycetota; class Actinomycetes; order Kitasatosporales; family Streptomycetaceae; genus Streptomyces; species Streptomyces sp. NPDC002851. Next base: position 46,500 of record NZ_JBSFUT010000023.1, read on the forward strand.
GGCCGTAACCCGAAAGTAACGCACGGGTCTTGCGCGGGGCGCGATCGCACCGCAAAGGTATGAAGCCGATCCATTGCACGGCCCGGCACCGTCTCCAGAACCTCCAGGCCCCATCCCCGGACCCCCGGTGCCGACGTCCCACGACCCTTCGGCCCAGACGCGGGAGCCCTGCCATGACCTCAACACGGACCGAGTCCGGCAACGTTCCACCACCCGGCGAGCCCGGCGACGACTACCTCAAGCGCCGGGCCCTGAAGCGCGGCAGCGCCGGCTGGCTGCTGCTCACCGGGCTCGGCGTCGCCTATGTCGTCTCCGGCGACTTCTCCGGCTGGAACATCGGCCTCGACAAGGGCGGATTCGGCGGCCTCGCCATCGCGACGCTCCTGATGGGCACGATGTACGCCTGTCTGGTCTTCGCCCTGGCCGAGCTGTCCGCCATCCTGCCCACGGCGGGCGGCGGCTACGGCTTCGCGCGCCGGGCGCTCGGGACCTGGGGCGGCTTTCTGACCGGCACCGCGATCCTGATCGAGTACATCCTGGCCCCGGCCGCGATCTCCATCTTCATCGGTGACTACGTCGAGTCGCTCAACCTCTTCGGCCTCACCTCCGGCTGGCCGGTGTACCTGGTCTGCTTCGCGCTGTTCATCGGCATCCACCTGTGGGGCGTCGGCGAGGCGCTGCGGTTCAGCCTGATCGTCACGGCCGTCGCGGTGGCCGCGCTGCTGATCTTCGCGGTCGGTGCGTTCACCGAGTTCAGCGCGGACGGGCTGCGGGACATCCCGGTCGACAAGGACGCGCTCGGCGCCAACTCCTGGCTGCCGATGGGCCTGTTGGGCATCTGGGCGGCGTTCCCGTTCGGCATGTGGTTCTTCCTCGGCGTGGAGGGCGTACCGCTCGCCGCCGAGGAGGCCAAGGATCCGGTACGGGCGATGCCGCGGGCCCTGTCGACCGCGATGGGCATCCTGGTCCTGCTCGCCCTCATCACGTTCTTCGCCGCGACCGGCGCGCACGGCTCCAACGCGATCAGGGAGGCGGGCAACCCGCTGGTCATCGCGCTCCAGGGCCCGGACGGCGCCCCGACCCCGCTGAGCCGCTTCGTGAACTACGCGGGCCTGGCGGGCCTGGTGGCCTCCTTCTTCTCCCTGATCTACGCGGGCTCACGCCAGCTCTTCGCCCTGTCCCGCGCGGGCTACCTCCCCCGCTTCCTCTCCCTCACCAGCCGCCGCAAGGCCCCGTACCTCGGTCTGCTGATCCCGGGCGCGATCGGCTTCTCGCTCGCCGCGGCGACCGGTGACGGCGGCCGGATGCTGAACATGGCGGTCTTCGGCGCCACGATCTCGTACGCGATGATGGCCCTGTCCCACATGGTCCTGCGCCGCCGCGAGCCGAACCTGCACCGCCCCTACCGCACGCCGGGCGGCATCGTCACGTCGTCGGTGGCGTTCGTGCTCGCGCTCTCGGCGCTGGTGGCGACGTTCCTGGTCGACCAGACGGCGGCCTGGATCGCGCTGATCGTGTACGCCATCGCCCTCGCGTACTTCGCGTTCTACAGCCGCCACCGGCTGGTCGCGAACGCCCCGGAGGAGGAATTCGCGGCGCTCGCGGCGGCGGAGGCGGAGCTGGAAAGGTCATGATGGGCGCTATGAGCGGTGCGAGCGGTACGAGCGGTGTGAGCGGTACGAGCGGTGTGAGCGGTACGAGCGGTGTGAGCGGTACGAGCGGTGTGAGCGGTACGAGCGGTGTGAGCGGTACGGGGATGAGTACGGGTAGGAGTCCGGGCGCGGCTGGACCGCTGATCGGAGTCACCACCTACCTCTCGGACGCGAGTTGGGGCGTCTGGGAGCAGGAGGCGGCGCTGCTGCCCTCCGCGTACCCGCGCCTGGTGCAGGCCGCGGGCGGCCTCGCCGCGATGCTGCCGCCCGACGACCCGGAGCGGGCGGCGGCCACGGTGGCCCGGCTCGACGGGCTTGTGATCGCGGGCGGCCCCGACGTCGCCCCGGAGTGCTACGGCGCCGCACGGGACCCGCGCACCGGCCCGCCCACTCCGGAGCGCGACGCCTGGGAACTCGCCCTGATCGACGCGGCGTTGACCTCCGGCACCCCCCTGCTCGGCATCTGCCGCGGCATGCAACTCCTCAACGTGGCCCGCGGCGGCACGCTGCTCCAGCACATGGACGGCCACACCAAGGACGTCGGCGTCTTCGGCGACCACGCGGTCCGCCCGGTGCCCGGGACCCGGTACGCCGCAATCGTCCCGGCCGAGGACACGGTGCCGACGTACCACCACCAGGCGGTGGACCAGCTCGGCGACGGCCTGGTGATCTCGGCGTACGCGGACGACGGGACCGTGGAGGCGGTCGAACTGCCGGGGGACGGTTGGGTGTTGGGGGTGCAGTGGCATCCGGAGATGGGGACGGATCTGCGGGTGATGCGGGCGCTGGTGGCGGCAGCAGATTCTTAGCCCGCCCGGCGTTTGAGGACGAGCGCGCTCAGCGCGATAAAGGGGGTCTGGGGGCGAAGCCCCCCAGTTTTGGGAAGGGGCGGGGCTGGGGAGAACGCCCGCCGCAGGCGCCCCGGCCCGCCACCCGAGCCCCCGCCCGCCCCACACCCGCTAGCCCGCACCCCGCCGCGTAAGCCCCAACAGATCCCGAGCCGGACCCGCCGGACGGCTCCCCCGTGGCCACACCGCCCGCAGGTCGCGGGCCAAGGCCACCCCCTCCACGGCCACCCGCACCAACCGTTGTCCCGCCAGCTCCTCCCCCACCGCCAGCTCACTGAGCACCGCGGGCCCCGCCCCGCTCACCGCCGCCGCCTTCACCGCCGTCGTGGAGGCGAGCTCCAGCAACGGCTCCGCAAGACCCCCGTGCCCCGCGAGCGCCGCGTCCAGGACCTGACGGGTGCCCGAACCCCGTTCGCGCAGGATCAGCGGGGTCGCCGCCAGCTCCGCAGGGCCCACCGGCGCGCGGCGTCGCGCCCACGCGTGCCCCGGCCCCACCACGACCACCAGGTGGTCCCGCGCCACCACCGTCCCGCCAAGACCGCTCGGCGCCGTGAGCCCCTCCACGAACCCGAGGTCGGCCTCGCCCGCGCGGAGCCGCTCCGCGACCGCCGCGGAGTTCCCGGCGACCAGCGACACCGCCGTGTCGGGCCGCTCCTGACGCAGCGCGATCAGCCAGCCCGGCAGCAGATACTCGGCGATGGTCATCGAGGCCGCGACCCTGAGCCGCGAGTCCCGCCGGTCCCGCAACGCCTGCGCACCCACGTCGAACGCCTCGGCCGCCTCCACGATCCGCCGGGCCCAGTCCGTCACCAGGGCCCCGGCGTCGGTGAGCCGGGAGCCGCGCGGCGACCGGTCCACGAGCGCGACGCCGAGTTGCCGCTCCATCGCCCGGATCCGGCTGCTCGCCGCGGGCTGCGAGATGCCAAGGTCGCGCGCCGCCCGGCCCAGGCTGCCGAGCCGCGCCACGGCGAGCAGCAGCTGGAGCGCACCGAGGTCGGGCACCCGGTGGGCAAGCCGCCCACCGTTCCCGGCATCCGCCGTCGCACCGGAACTCGTCACCGTCACCTCACCCATAACTCCAGCTTATGCCCTCATAGAAACATCACCTCTGGCGAGGCCCCGACCCGCACGGGACCCTCGCCCCATGGCCAGTCCCGCGCACCCACACGCGCCCGCCCCCACAAGCACCAGCGGCACCCGCACCGCCGCCACCCGCAGCCGCAGCACCACCCCCCGGGCCCACGCCGCACTGCGGCACCTCGGCCCCAACTGGTACGCGGCCGTGATGGGTACCGCGATCGTGGCCTCCGCCGGAGCCGGGCTGCCGGTGCCGGTACCCCGGGCGGCGGCCGTCGCCGTGTGGGCGCTCTCCGCGCTCGCGCTCGCCGTACTGCTCGCCGCCCGCGCCGGGCACTGGCTGCGCCACCGCGACCAGGCCCGCGCACACCTCGATGACCCGGCGATCGCCCCGTTCTACGGCTGCCTGTCGATGGCGCTGCTCGCGGTCGGCGGTGCCACACTCCTCGTCGGCCGGGACGTCATCGGGGAGCGCGCGGCCGTGGCCGTGGACGCGGTGCTGTTCACCGCGGGCACCGTCGTCGGCCTCGCCGCCGCGGCCGCGATCCCGTACCTCATGGTGACCCGCCACAAGGTGGCCCCGGGAACCGCAACTCCCGTATGGCTGCTTCCCGTTGTGGCCCCGATGGTCACCGCGGCGCAGGGCCCGCTGCTGCTTCCGTACCTGCCGGAGGGCCAGTGGCGCGAGGCGATGCTGCTCGGCAGCTACGCCATGTTCGGGCTCTCGCTGCTCGCCACCCTGGTGATGCTGCCGCTGATCTTCGGCCGCCTGGTGGTGCACGGCCCGCTGCCGCTCGCGCTCACCCCGACGCTGTTCCTGGTCCTCGGCCCGCTCGGCCAGTCGACCACCGCCGTGAACGCCCTCGCCGACGTCGCCCCGCAGGCCATCTCCCCGTCCTACGCGGACGCGTTCGGCGCCTTCGCCGTGGTGTACGGCGTGCCGGTGATGGGCTTCGCGCTGCTGTGGCTGGCGTTCGCCGTGGCGCTGCTCATCCGTGCCGCCCGCAACGGCATGGGGTTCGCGATGACCTGGTGGGGGCTCACCTTCCCGGTCGGCACCTGTGTCACCGGCGCCGCGGGGCTCGCCCGGCACACGGGTCTGGGCGCGTACGGATGGCTCGCGACCGGGTTGTACGTCCTGCTCGTGGCGGCCTGGGCGATGGCGGCGACCCGCACCCTCCACGGCCTGACCACCGGCCGCCTCCTGGCTCCGGCCCAGGCCCAGGTCCCGGCTCCGGCCCAGGCCCAGGCCCAGGTCCCGGCCGCCACTGCGACCCGAGCTTGAACCGCTACCCCGGCCCCAGCCCCGGCCCCACCCGCACCTGCTCCCACAGGACCTCCCGCGCCCGCGCCAACGACGGCCCGTACCAGGTGAGATGACGTCCGTCGGCCAACGCCGCGGGCAGTCCCGGGAACGCCTCGGGCCCGTCGTCCGCCGTGAAACGGTACGGCTCGTCGGGCAGCACCACGAGCTCCGCGCCACAGGCCCGCAGCTCCTCAAGGGGGACTCGCGGATAGCGGTCACCGTGGCCCGCGTACACGTTCGTCACGCCGAGCCGGGCCAGCAGATCGCCCGCGAAGGTGTCCCGGCCGAGCACCATCCACGGCCGCCGCCAGATCGGCACCACGGCCCGCACCTCTGCCCCTGACGAGGCCGACGCACCCCACGCCTCCGCCGCCTCGTCCAGCCACTCGGGCCGAGCAAGGCGGCACCCTCGTACGAGAACGCGCTCGAGCTCACGTAGCGCCGACGGCAGGTCGCGGATCTCCGTGACCAGGACGTCCGTACCCGCGGCGCGCAGCGCGGCCAGGTCGGGCGCGCGGTTCTCCTCCTCGTTGGCGAGCACCAGATCCGGGGCGAGCGACAGGACGCGGGCGACGTCCGGGTTCTTGGTGCCGCCGACGCGTACGGCGCCTCGCGCGTCCAGGTCCGCCGGGTGGGTGCACCAGTCGGTGACGCCGACCAGGAGGTCCGGCGCGGTCGCCGCGACCGCCTCCGTGAGCGACGGCACCAGAGAGACGACTCTCACCGGACGCTCACTCCGGCTCGGCCTTGATGTGCTCCGGGACCCCGACGAGCAGAAGCCGCGTGTCCGGCACGGCCGCCCGCCACCGGTGCCGTACGCCGCCCGACAGGAACAGCGAATCGCCGCGCGCGAGCCGGTAGGCGCGGCCCTCCGCCTCGACCTCGACGGCGCCCTCGGCGACGTACATCAACGCGTCGTTACGGTGCTGGATCTCGCCTCCCGCGTCGTGGTCGCCGCTGAACTCCGAGGCGTACAGCTGGTGTTGACCGCCCACCAGGCGGCGGATGTCCGGCTCGTCCGTGGGCCGCTCGATGTGCGGCGCGCGGGCCACCTCGACGGTGCGCTCGGCGTCGGCGGCGGAGAGCAGCGCCACGGCCGTGGTGTCGAGCGCGTCCGCCACCCGTTCGAGGGAGGTGCGGCTCGGCCGGGCCCGCTCGTTCTCGACCTGGCTGAGGAACGGCACGGAGAGGCCGCTGCGCCCCGCGACGGTGGCGAGCGTGAGGCTCAGCGCCCGGCGGCGGCGCCGGATCGCTACCCCTACGCGGACGGATTCCTTGTCGTCCATGCTCCGGCCCCCCTCAGTCGTACGTCCCGAACGGTGCGCGCCGTATTTCCGGCTGGTTCTCTGCACCCTACGCAAGGCGCGGCGACCACGCCCTGTCAACCACTCTCCCGCTGGACGTGCCCGTTCCGGCCACCCGCCGAACCTCCGCCGCTAGCGTGCGGCTTGTGCCGACGTCTTCCTCGCGGCTGTCAGCCGTCGGCCCCCGGTCGGCGGCCTCCTCCTCGTGGCCCTTGCCGCGCTTCTTGATCTCGTTCTCCAGGCTCGACAGCTCGTCCTCGCGCTGGGCTCAATGCCGTCTGTGAGCTTTGCCCATCGGGCGACGGGGCCACTGTCAGTCCGACGGGGCCACTGTCAGTGGGGTGCGGCATGATGCCCGGTGTGACGCAGCAGACCCAGCAGCAGCCGCACCAGCAGCCCCGGCGGACCATGCTCCTCGACACCGCCTCGCTCTACTTCCGCGCCTACTTCGGCGTCCCGGAATCCGTGAAGGCCCCGGACGGCACCCCGGTCAACGCCGTGCGCGGGCTGCTCGAATTCATCACCCGACTCGTCCTCGACCACCACCCGGACGACCTGGTGGCCTGCATGGACGCCGACTGGCGCCCGCACTGGCGGGTCGAGCTGATCCCCTCGTACAAGGCGCACCGCGTGGCCGAAGAGGCCGCGGACGACACCGGCGACCCGGACGTGGAAGAGATCCCGGACACGCTCTCGCCGCAGGTCCCGATCATCGAGGCGGTGCTCGACGCCTTCGGCATCGCCCGCGTCGGCGTTCCGGGCTACGAGGCGGACGACGTGATCGGCACGCTCACCGCCCGCGCCACGGGCCCGGTCGACATCGTCACCGGCGACCGCGACCTGTATCAGCTCGTCGACGACCGGCGCGGCATCCGCGTCCTGTACCCGCTCAAGGGCGTGGGCACCCTTCAGCTCACCGACGAGGCGCTGCTGCGCGAGAAGTACGCGGTGGACGGCCCCGGGTACGCGGACCTGGCCCTGCTGCGCGGCGACCCCAGCGACGGCCTGCCCGGCGTCCCGGGCATCGGCGAGAAGACCGCCGCGAAGCTGCTCGCGCAGTACGGCGACCTGGCCGGAATCATGGCCGCCGTCGACGACCCGACGTCCAGGCTCACCCCGGCGCAGCGCAAGCGCCTCGACGAGGCCCGTGCCTATGTGGCGGTGGCCCCGAAGGTGGTCCGGGTCGCCACCGACGTCCCGGTCCCGGACCTCGCCCCGGCCCTGCCCCGCGAACCGGCCGACCCCGCGGCGCTGGAGGCGCTGGCGCAGCGATGGGGCCTGGGCGGCGCGGTGACGCGCCTGAGGAACATCCTCGCCGCCTGACCGGAACCGGCCGCCTGACTGCAACCGGCCATCTGACCGGATTCGGCCATCCCGGCGACGTAACTCGAACCACGGGGCCACCCACAGAATCAAGGTGTTAACTTAGGCTTACCTAAGAAGACCAACGGTCTGGGGAGGCCCCGTGGCAGCACGTCCCGCACGCAAAGCTCCGCAAGCCCACCTCGCCGAGGTGGTGCGGACCGAGCGGATCACCCCGCACATGCAGCGCGTCACGTTCGGTGGCCCGGGCCTCGGCAGCTTCACCGCGGGCGACTGCACCGACCACTACATCAAGCTGCTCTTCCCACCCGAGGGCGTGACCTACCCCGAGCCCTTCGACATCCAGCAGATCCGCGCCGAGCTCCCCCGCGACCAGTGGCCCGCCACGCGTACGTACACCGTGCGCAGCTGGAACCCCGAACTCCGGGAGCTGGACGTCGACTTCGTCATCCACGGCGACTCCGGCCTGGCCGGACCGTGGGCGGCCCGCGTGCAGCCGGGCGAGCGGATCCGCTTCCTCGGCCCCGGCGGCGGCTACGCCCCGGCCCCCGACGCGGACCGCCATCTCCTCGCCGGTGACGAGAGCGCCCTGCCCGCCATCTCCGCCGCCCTCGAACGCATGCCGCAGGGCGCCCCGGTGCACGCCCTCGTCGAGATCGAGGGCCCCGCAGAGGAGCAGCCGGTCAGCGCCCCCGACGGCACCGCCATCACCTGGCTGCACCGCGCGGGCCGCCCCCGCGGCGAGGCCCTTATCCAGGCCGTACGCGCCCTGAACCTCGGCTCGGACGACGTCCACTGCTTCGTACACGGCGAGGCGGGCGCGGTGAAGGAGCTCCGCCGCCACCTCCGCGTCGAGCTCTCCCTGCCCCGCGAGCGCCTCTCCATCTCCGGCTACTGGCGCCTCGGCCACAACGAGGACGGCTGGCAGTCCTCGAAGCGCGAGTGGAACGCGCAGGTGGAGGCGGAACAGGAGCCGACGCCCCTGGCCACGGCGTCCTGAACCCCGCTCTCCGGGGCTGTGCCGCTCCGTAAGCTTGTTCCCGTGCCCCGACGCAAGCCCCGCACCCCGCCCGCGCCGCTGCCGCAACGCCGCGGCATCGACCCGGTGCGCCTGCGGCTCCCGGCCGGTGGGGCCTGGGCGACGGTGCGGGACCACCTCGTGGAACGGCTCCCCGTGGGCCCGGACCTCGTCGACGCCATGCTGCGAGCGGGCGAATTCGTCACCGCGGGCGGCCCGTTGGCGCCGGATACCCCCTACGTGGACGGCGCTTTCGTGTGGTTCCACCGCCCCCTCGCCCCCGAGGCCCCGGTCCCGTTCCCGATCGAGGTACTGCACCGCGACGAGCGGATCCTGATCGCCGACAAGCCGCACTTCCTCGCCACCACGCCACGCGGCAGCCACATCACGGAGACCGCCCTGGCCCGGCTCCGCCACGACCTCGGCCTGCCCGAGCTCACGCCCGCGCACCGGCTCGACCGGCTGACCGCGGGCCTGGTGATGTTCACGCTCCGCCCGCAGGACCGCGGCGCGTACCAGCGGCTCTTCAGCGAGCAGCGGGTCCGCAAGGAGTACGAGGCCGTGGCGGCGTACGACCGTGAACTCGCCCTGCCCCGCACCGTACGCAGCCGGATGGAGAAGGACCGCGGGGTGATCGCCGCGTACGAGCTGCCGGGCGAGCCCAACAGCGAGAGCCGCGTCGAGCTCCTCGGCCACAAGCGGCAGGACGGCCACGCCCTGGCCCGCTACCGCCTGCTCCCCCGCACCGGCCGCACCCACCAGCTCCGGGTGCACATGAACTCCCTGGGCGTGCCGATCCTCGGCGACCCCGTCTACCCGCAGGTCACCGACCCGGCACCGGACGACTTCTCCCGCCCGCTCCAACTCCTCGCCCGCACCCTGGAGTTCACCGACCCGGTCACCGGCCACGCCCACCGCTTCGAGAGCCGCCGCACGCTGACGGCGTGGACGGCGTACGACGCCTGGGCGGGGCACCGCACGCCGACCCGCTGACGACCGGCCGGGGCGCTCAGCCCACCGACGAGTAAGCCACCACACCCCGCAGCAACGCGTCCACGGCCCGGCGCGCGTTCTTCGCGACCGTGCTGCCCTCCGTCGGGGCCGCCGCCGCGATCTGGCCGAGTACGTCGATGACCTGCTTGCACCAGCGCACGAAGTCACCGGCGGGCATCTCCGCCTCGCGCAGCACCTCGTCGAGGTTCTTGTCCGAGGCCCACATGTACGCCGCCCAGGCGAAGCCGAGGTCGGGCTCGCGCTGGCCCACGCCCTCCGCCTGGTTGATCCGGAAGTCCTCCTCCAGGGCGTCCAGGCGGCCCCAGATCCGCACCATCTCGCCGAGCGCCGCCTTCGCCTTGCCGGAGGGCAGCTTGGGCGCGAGCGCGTCGTCCGCGACCCGGGCCTCGTACACCAACGCCGAGACGCAGGCGGCGAGTTCGGCCGGGTTCAGGCCTTCCCACACCCCGTCCCGCAGGCATTCACTCGCCAGCAGGTCGAGCTCGCCGTAGAGCCGCCCTAGGCGGCGGCCGTGCTCGGTGACCTCGTCGCCGCGCAGATAGTCCAGCTCGGTGAGGAGCTTGACGATCCGGTCGAAGGTGCGCGCGATCGTGTTCGTACGCCCCTCGATGCGCCGCTCCAGCTGCTTGGTGTCGCGCGCCAGGCGGTGGTAGCGCTCGGCCCAGCGGGCGTGGTCCTCGCGCTCGTCGCAGCCGTGGCAGGGGTGGGCGCGGATCGCGGCGCGCAGCCGCGCGATCTCGCGGTCGTCGGCCGCTTCGGAACGGCCCCGCTTGTGCTTCTCCGGGCGGACGTGCCCGGCCTTGGTGCGCAGCGCGGAGGCCAGGTCGCGGCGGGACTGCGGGGAGCGGGCGTTGAACGACTTGGGGATGCGCATCCGGTCGAGGGCCTCCACCGGAACGGGGAAGTCCATCGAGGCGAGCCGCTTGACCTGCCGCTCGGCGGTGAGCACCAGGGGCCGCGGCCCGTCGGCGTGCTCGAAGCCGCGGTGGCCGTTGGACCGCCCGGCGGGGAGCCCGGGGTCGAGGACGAGCGCGAGGCCCGCGAACTTGCCGGTCGGCACGTGGATGATGTCACCGGGCTTGAGCTTCTCCAGGGCCGCGGCCGCGGCGGCGCGGCGCTGGGCGGCGCCCTGCCGGGCGAGCTCGGTCTCGCGGTCCTTGAGCTCGCGGCGCAGCCGCGCGTACTCGTCGAAGTCGCCCAAGTGGCAGGTCATGGAGGTCTTGTAGCCCTCAAGACCCTCCTCGTTGCGCTGCACCTGGCGGGAGATGCCGACGACCGAGCGGTCCGCCTGGAACTGCGCGAAGGACGTCTCGAGCAGCTCGCGCGAGCGGTGCCGGCCGAACTGGTGGGCGAGGTTCACGGCCATGTTGTACGACGGCTTGAAGCTGGAGCGCAGCGGATACGTCCGGGTCCCGGCGAGGCCCGCGAGGTGCTCGGGGTTCATGCCGCGCTGCCAGAGCACCACGGCGTGGCCCTCGATGTCGATGCCGCGGCGGCCCGCGCGGCCGGTGAGCTGGGTGTACTCACCCGGGGTGATGTCGGCGTGCTGCTCGCCGTTCCACTTGACCAGCTTCTCCAACACCACCGATCGGGCGGGCATGTTGATGCCCAGGGCGAGGGTCTCGGTGGCGAACACGGCCTTCACCAGGCCCTTGACGAACAGCTCCTCGACGACCTCCTTGAAGGTCGGCAGCATGCCCGCGTGGTGCGCGGCGATGCCCCGCTCCAGGGCCTCGAGCCACTCGAAGTAGCCGAGGACGTGCAGGTCTTCGTCGGGGATGGAGGCGGTGCGCTCCTCGACGATCTCGCGGACGCGGCGGCGGCCCTCCTCGTCGTTCAGCCGGAGTCCCGCGTACAGGCACTGCTGGACGGCGGCCTCGCAGGCGGCGCGGCTGAAGATGAAGGTGATGGCGGGCAGCAGCCCTTCGGAGTCGAGGCGCTCGATCACCTCGGGCCGTCCGGGCGTCCAGATCCGGGAGCGGGAGCGGCGCTCGCGCTCCCGGTCGGCCTCGCGCAGGTTCCGGCCGCGGCGGCGGTCGCGGGAGTTGTACGTGGGCCGGCTGGCCTCCATGCGGGCCATCCGGGTCAGATCGGGGTTGACGGCCCGCTTGCCGGATTCCTTGGACTCCTCGAAGAGGTCGTACATCCGGCGCCCGGCGAGCACGTGCTGGAACAGCGGCACGGGCCGGTGCTCGGCAACGATGACCTCGGTGTCGCCACGGACGGTGTCGAGCCAGTCACCGAACTCCTCGGCGTTGGACACGGTCGCCGAGAGCGAGATCAGCGTCACCGACTCCGGCAGGTGAATGATCACTTCCTCCCAGACGGCGCCACGGAAGCGGTCGGAGAGGTAGTGCACCTCGTCCATCACGACATGGCCGAGGCCGAGCAGCGACTGCGAGCCGGAGTACAGCATGTTCCGCAGCACCTCGGTGGTCATCACCACGATCGGGGCTTCGGAGTTGATGCTGTTGTCACCGGTGAGCAGGCCGACCTTGTCGGGGCCGTAACGCCGGGTGAGATCCGTGTACTTCTGGTTGGAGAGCGCCTTGATCGGCGTGGTGTAGAAGCACTTCTTGCCCTGCCGCAGGGCGAGGTGGACGGCGAATTCGCCGACGATGGTCTTGCCGGAGCCGGTGGGGGCGGCGACGAGCACACCCTTACCGGCTTCCAGCGCCTGACACGCTTCGATCTGGAACGGGTCGAGACCGAAGTCGTACATCTCGCGGAAGGATGCGAGTGCGGTGGCCTGCTCGGCAGCCCGCTTGCGCGCTGCCGCGTACCGCTCGGCCGGGGAGAGATCCTCTGTCATCTTGCTCTCGAGCCTACCGGGCACCACTGACAGCGGCGCGACCTTTTGTTGACCGGGGCAAACACTTGGTGATCTCCCGGTCACTGCCTGCAGTTATGCGCTCAGGTCACGTCGTCGAAGCCGTTGGTACGCCGCCCGCCGCCGTCACCGCGGTCCTCATCGGAGCTCGCCTGCTCGGGCAGCGCCCGCGACGGTGCGACCGGCTCGATGGCGCCTACGGACTCCGGCGTGAGGTCGAGCTCGGAGGCCTCGTCGTCGGAGAGTCCGGCGTCGGGGTTGTTGCGCTCCCGGCGGCGGTCGTTCAGGACGCAGATGCCGAGGGCGAGGAAGTAGAGCCCGACGATGGGCGCGGCCAGCGTCAGCATCGTCAGCGGGTCGCCCGTCGGCGTCGCGAAAGCGGAGAAGAGCGTGATGCCGAGCACCATGCCCCGCCACCAGCTGGCAAGCCGCTTGGCGGTCAGGACGCCGGTGAAGTTGAGCAGCACGAGCAGCAGCGGCAGCTCGAAGGCGAGCCCGAAGACGATCACCATCCGGGTCACGACGTCGAGGTAGTCGTCGACCTTGTACAGGTTCTGCGCGTCGTCCGGCGTGAAGTCGATCAGGACGTCCGCGGTCCGCGGAAGGATCCAGTACGCCAGGTAGGCACCGCCGAGGAAGAGCGGGACACCGGTGGCTACGAACCAGCGCGCGTACTTCTTCTCGTGCCGGTGCAGGCCGGGCGCCATGAAGCCCCACAGCTGCCAGAGCCAGACCGGGGTCGCCCCGATGACACCCACCATGAGCGAAGCCTTCAGTGCCAGCGTGAACGGCGCCAGCATGCCGTCGACGGTCATGACCGCACACGGCTGGCCGTTCCTGGCCGAACCGACTGCGCCGTCCTGGCAGCCCACCACATCGAGAACCGGCCTGGTCAGGAACCCGATGATGTCCTTGTAGAAGAAGGCGGCGACCACCGTGACCACGAGCACGGCGAGCACCGACTTCATCAGCCGGTTGCGCAGCTCCCGCAAATGCTCCGCGAGGGGCATGCGCCCCTCGGGATCCTTCGGCTCTTTAGTGCGGCGGGCGGACTTGAGCACCCCACGTCCTCGGTTGTCTCAGCTGTGTGACTCAGCGGCGTACGTCGGTGAAAGGCTTCCCTGTGGGCCGGTTCAGGCCTGCTGGTCAGGCCTTCTGGTTCGACTGCGGCTCGTTCACCGGACGCGAGCTCGTCACATCGCCGGGCGCGGCCTGGATCGTGCGCGGGGCGGACTGCTGCTGGGCGGACTGGTCGGTTCCGGCCTCCGGCGCGGCCGACTTGTCGTCGTCCTTCTTCATCGCCTTGGCCTCGCTCTTGAGGATGCGGGCCGACTTGCCGAGCGAACGCGCCATGTCGGGAAGCTTCTTGGCGCCGAAGAGCAGCAGGATAACGGCGATGATCAGAACGATCTCGAGGGGCTTCAGATTGCCGATCATGTGCTACTTCCTTCTCACTGAGGCAGTCGGGGCGGTGCGCCAGTCTGGTCGAACCGGCCGGACCTCTGTCCGACCACTCCACTGGTTGGGATCGTAACCCGCAGGGGTAAACGAGGGGCAATCCCTGTGCGTACTCCCGGTTGCAGCCCGCGCCTGGTTCCACGGGCCACTTCAGCAGCGTACCCGCCACGTTCTCCGAACATGAGCACGCGTCGCGACTTTGCGAGTTTCGAGGCGGACGCGAGGTCCACGCGTCAGGCTTGATCCGCCGCCGTGCCCGCCGCGCGGGCCACATCGGCGGTGGCCCGCTCCAGGTCCTGCGCCGCCCGGTTGATCTGTCGTGCGGCGTGGGCCACTTGGGCGCCGAGCCGCCGCACCTCGAGGAAGACGCGTACCGCGAGCACCCCGAGCACGGCGATCCCGCAGAACCCCAGGGCGATCGCGATCATGGGCCAGACCATGCGGGCCAGCCTAAACGGTGGAGTGCAGCCGGAGCGTCCGCACCCCGCCGCCGGTCAGGAGCTCGACGATCCGCTCACCGGCCGGCTTGCGCACGGCGACGCCGCACTCGGGGCAGGTGAACGAGTAGAACGTGGTGCGCCGACTGGCCCCGATGGCCAACCGCAGCGCCCCGGCGGAGAGTTCGAAGCGCGCCCGGCAGTCGGGGCAGGCGGCCTTGAAGAGCACGGGGACCGACCGGCGGGTCAGCTCAGACCTATCAGGTGCATCAGATACGTCAGATACACCAGGCGCATCGGACATATTGGGCATAACCGACATACTCAAGCTCCCTGCTCCTGCCCGTCGTTACTGACCCCGTGCGCTCCCCCGTCACCGGTCCGGTCGATCGTCGTGTCGGTCGTGTGCGTGTCGGTCGTGTGCGTCGTGCCGGTCGCGTCAGTGGTGTCGTACGCCGCGAGCGCCGCCCGCGCCGTGTCCCGCGCGCTCTGCGCGAGGTCCGCCGGGGACACGATCCGCCCGTCCGGGCCGAGGCGCAGCGCGAGCCGCCGCAGCGAGGCCGGGTCCGGGGTGCGCAACGTGATCCGCAGGCCGCCGTCGGGCAGCTCATCGGCGCGGTCGTGCGGGTAGTACTCGGCGACCCAGCGCCCGGCCGGGCCGACCTCCACGACCACCTCGGGGTCGTCCGCGGACGGCTGCACCAAGCCCTCGGACAGGTCCCGCAGCTCCAGCTCGGGCGGCGCCGCCGGAGCATCCAGAAGCCGGATCTCGGCGACCCGGTCCAGGCGGAAGGTGCGCCGCGCCTCCGAGCGGTAGCACCAGGCCTCCATATACGTATGGCCGAGAGCGAACAGACGGATCGGGTCCACCTCGCGCTCGGTCACCTCGTCCCGCGCCGGTGAGTAGTAGCGCAGCCACAGTCGGCGCCGCTCCGAGATCGCCCGGTCGACCTCGGCGAACACCCCGCCTTCGGACTCGAAGGTCACCGAGAGCCGGGCACTGGCCCCGGCCGTCTCCCCGGCCGCGGCCTCCAGCTTCGCGGTGGCGCGAAGCAGCGCCTGCCGGTCGGACTCGCGCAGGCCCGGCAGCGTCGCCACCGCCCGCGCGGCCACGAGCAGCGCCGTCGCCTCGTCGGCGGCGAGCCGCAGCGGAGCCGCCGCCTCCGCCGACAGGGCGGCCGGGTTGTGCCACCAGATCCGCTCACCGTCGGTGTCGATGTCGAGCAGATCACCGCCGCGGAAGCTGGTCCCGCACAGCGGCAGTACGTCAAGGTCGGAGATCAGCTCGTCCTCGGTGATCCCGAAGGCCCGGGCCACATCCGCGACCCGGGCGCCGGGGCGCTCGCGCAGATAGGTCACCAGGGACAGCATCCGGCGGGTCTGGTCGATCGCGTTCGCGGCCATGATCTGTTACGTCTCCCCCTCAGCCCTTGGCCACGGCGCGCAGCCGGTCCACGACATCCGCCCGCAGCTCGGCCGGTTCGAGCACCACCACATCCGGCCCGAACTCCACCAGCCAGGCGTCCATCCCGTGCCCGTACGGGATCTCCACCTCGTCCCAGCCGCCGCCCGCGTCCCGTACCGCCGTGGCCTTGGCGCGCAGCGGATAGCCCGCCCCGGCGCGCAGCCGAAGCAGCGCCGAACGGTCCGCGATCTCCCCCGCCCAGCTCGCCACGGTCTCCCGCACGGTCACCACGTCCGGCACCTCCGCGGTGTACTTCCCGGCCCGCGACTTGACCCGCCCGGTGATCCGGGAGAGGCGGAACACCCGCTCCGCCCCGCGGTCCCGGTCCCAGCCCGCCAGATACCAGTGCCCGCGCCAGCACTCCAAGGCCCACGGCTCCACATGCCGGGTCTCGGGCCGGGCGGCCGTGGCCTTGCGGTAGTCGAAGACGACCGGACGGCGGTCCCGGCATGCCAGCATCAGCGGCTCGAACGCCGCCTCATGCACCGGAATCCGCGGCTCCAGGGCGCTGTGCCGCTCATACGGATCCACATCCTCGGGCAGCCCGGCCGCCCGCAGCTTCTGCAGCGCGCCGCTCGCCGCCCCGGCCAGGCGGGCCTGCTGCCACACCTTCGCCGCGAGACCGAGCGCGGCGGCCTCCTCGGCGTCCAGCGTCACCGGCGGAAGCCGGTTGCTGTCCCGGCGGGCCAGATAGCCGGTCTCACCCTCCAGGTTCTCCACCGTCTCGATGACAAGGCCGAGTTCACGCAGATCGTCCTTGTCGCGCTCGAACATCCGGTTGAAGGAGTCGTCGGAGCCCGCTTCCAGATAGGCCTCCACAGAGGCCCGCAGCTCCCGCTTCGTCAGCGGGCGACGCGTCCCGAGCAGACACAGCGCCAGATTCATCAGCCGCTCCGCCTTGGCAATCGCCATCGACGCCCTCGCCACCCTCCCGGAAGTGCTGCGCTACGACGGTCGACCGTACCGCCCCGGGGTGTCGGGGCAAAAGCCGAGGGCCCATGCCAGGAGGCATGGACCCTCGGACCGTGCGGCGCCCTCGGCGGCTCGTGGATCAGCCGACCTGGACCAGGTCGCAGACGAAGATCAGCGTCTCGCCCGGCTTGATCACATTGCCCGCGCCGCGGTCGCCGTACGCCAGGTGCGGCGGAATGATCAGCTGGCGGCGGCCGCCGACCTTCATGCCCTGCACACCCTGGTCCCAGCCCGGGATGACCTGGCCGACACCCAGCTGGAAGTCGAGCGTCCGGCCACGGTTCCAGCTGGCGTCGAACTCCTCACCGGTGGAGAAGGCCACGCCCACGTAATGCATCCGGATCGGGTCACCAGCCTTGGCCTCCGGCCCGTCGCCCTCCCAGAGATCCTTGATCTCCAGGTCCGCCGGGGGCTCCCCGCCGGGGAAGTCGACCTCGGGCTTGTCCTGGTTCTTCACGTAAATCGCTCCAGCTTCCGCTACTTGTGCTGCCCCGTGCATGCGGGCAACCGGGACAGTCTTGCATCCCCGCTCCCCGTACCCGACCTCACATCTTGGCGAGGATGTCCACCGTGAAGACCAGCGTCGAGTTCTTCGGGATGCCCTGCTGCTCCTGCTCGCCGAACGCGAACTTCGGCGGCGCCACGATCAGGACCCGGCTGCCGACCTTCTTGCCCGTCAGACCGTCCTTGAGGCCCTTCAACGTCATGTCCTTGAGCGGGAAGTTCGCCGTCTTGCCCACGTCATAGGTGCTGTCGAACTTCTTGCCGTCCTTCCACAGCGACGCCACATAGTTGACCACCACCGTGTCGGTGCCGCCGACCTTCTCCCCGTCGCCCTCGATCACATAGTTCGAGACCAGGTCCTTGGGCGGGTCGGACTCCGGGATGTCCACCGACGGGGCCTTGCCATCGGTGTTCACGCCGACCTTCGGCAGGTCGACGTTGTCCTGGGCGACTTCCTTGCCCTTCGCGGACTTCAGGATCGACGTCGACTTCAGAATGTCCACGACGAACACCAGCGTGGCATTCGGCTTGATCTCGCCCTGCCCCTTGTCCCCGTACGCCAGGTTCGGCGGAATGGCGATCTCCACCCGGCTGCCGACCTTCTGGCCCTCAAGACCCTGCTCCCAGCCCTTGATGACCTCACCCGCACCCAGCGTCAGGTCGAACGGCTGCTTGCGGTCGTAGCTGTTGTCGAAGGGCTTGTCCGAATCCCACTGCTGCCCCAGGTAGTTGACCTGGACCGCATCACCCTTCTTGGTCTTCTCGCCCTTCCCCTCACTGATGACCGTGGTCTTCAGCTCCTTGGGCGGATCACCCTTGCCCTTCGCCAGCGTGGGCTTCTCCCCGTACTTGGCGCCCTTGGTGATCGCGGGCAGCCCGTTCTTACTGACTGAATCGGAGTCGGAGCCCTTGTCGTCGCCACAGGCCGCTGTCGACAACAGCAGCAACGGCACGACGAGCAGGCCGGCAAGTCGGCGCACGTGTTCCTCAGATCTCTGAAGGCTCGATCGGTCCCGCGACACTCTAAGCCGTGCGAAGGGCCCCGCACGAGAAACGTACGGGGCCCGCGTCGCGTTCCGCATCGCCACCCGCAGGCCGACGAGCAGAAGAGACAGATCACATTCCGGCGATGAGCTTCTCCACCCGATCATCCACCGACCGGAACGGGTCCTTGCACAACACCGTCCGCTGCGCCTGATCGTTCAGCTTCAGATGCACCCAGTCCACCGTGAAATCCCGGCGCTGCTCCTGAGCACGGCGGATGAAGTCACCGCGCAGCCGGGCCCGGGTCGTCTGCGGGGGCACCGACTTGCCCTCGAAGATCTTCAGGTCATTACAGACCCGCGCCGCCTGCCCCTTCTTCTCCAAGAGGTAGTACAGGCCACGCCGACGGTGGATGTCGTGGTACGCGAGGTCTATCTGGGCGACCCGCGGATGCGACATGGTCATGTTGTGCTTGGCGCGGTACCGCTCGATGAGCTTGTACTTCATGACCCAGTCGATCTCGGTGTCGATCCGGTCCAGATCCTCCTCCTCGATCGCGTCAAGGGACCGGCCCCACAGCTCGAGCACCCGCTCCACCGTGCCGGTACGGATACCGCGGCGCTCCACGAAGTCCACGGCCTTCTCGTAGTACTCGCGCTGCACCTCGAGCGCCGAAGCCTCCCGGCCACTGGCCAGGCGCACCTTGCGGCGGCCCGTGGTGTCATGGCTGACCTCGCGGATCGCCCGGATCGGGTTCTCCAGAGTGAGGTCCCGCATCACCGTGCCCGCCTCGATCATGCGGAGCACCAGATCCGTGGCGCCGACCTTCAGAAGCATCGTCGTCTCGGACATGTTCGAGTCGCCGACGATCACGTGCAGCCGCCGGTACCGCTCCGCGTCCGCGTGCGGCTCATCCCTCGTATTGATGATCGGCCGGGAACGCGTGGTCGCCGAGCTGACGCCCTCCCAGATGTGCTCCGCGCGCTGGCTCACGCAGTACACCGCACCACGCGGCGTCTGCAGCACCTTCCCGGCACCACACAGCAGCTGCCGCGTGACCAGAAACGGAATCAGAATGTCCGCAAGCCGCGAGAACTCCCCATGCCGGGCCACCAGATAGTTCTCATGGCAGCCGTAGGAGTTGCCCGCCGAATCGGTGTTGTTCTTGAACAGATAGACGTCGCCCGCGATCCCCTCCTCGTGCAAACGACGTTCGGCGTCGACCAGCAGGCCCTCGAGAATGCGCTCCCCCGCCTTGTCGTGCGTGACCAGCTCGGTCACGTTGTCACACTCTGGAGTTGCGTATTCCGGATGTGACCCGACGTCAAGGTAGAGGCGGGCGCCGTTCCGCAGGAACACATTGCTGCTGCGGCCCCATGACACGACACGGCGGAAGAGGTAGCGCGCCACTTCGTCAGGCGACAGACGGCGCTGTCCCCTGAACGTGCACGTGACGCCGTACTCGTTCTCCAGCCCGAAAATGCGGCGGTCCATGACTGAACATTACGCCTGATGCCCCGCACTGAAACCGGGTTCGACAGCACCGTTTCGATCACTTTCCGACGCACCCACCTGCCGAACCTCCCCCCGCGGCACCGCCAGGACCCGCACCGTCGCCACCAGAACCAGCAACGCGGCCACACCCCCACCGCCCGCCACCGCGAACCCCGCAGGCGTAGCACCCCACTCAATCGCCGGACCCGCCACCCCCGTTCCCACCGCGGCCCCCACCCCGAACGTCGTCACCAGCCACGAGAACGCCTCCGTCACCGTGCCCCGCGGCGCATGACGGTCCACCACGATGAACGCACACGCCAACGACGGCGCCAGAAACAGCCCCGCCACCCCGGCAAGCACACACATCGCCACCACACCCGGCGTCAACACCAACGGCAAATAGCCCAACGCCAACAGCCCCACCAACACCCGAAGCCGCCGCTCCGGCGCCCCCGCCCACTGCCGCGCCCCATACAGCGCACCCCCGACCAAGGCACCAAGACCCAACGCCGCCATCACCCAGCCGTACACCGACTCCCGCCCCTGATCATCGGCGTACGCCACCCCCGCCACCGTGATCGAACCCAGCGCAAGCCCCACGAAGAAGAACGAACCAAGCAGCGCAAGCAGCCCCGGCGACCGCAACGCCCCCAGCCAGTGCGCCTCCCGCGGCGCCGACCGCCACGCCCGCGACGGCCCCGACACCACCACCGAAAGCGCCCCGAGCACCCCCACCACATTGATCACAAGCAGCGCCGCCCCCGCCGACCACAGCGACACGCACAGCGTCACCAGCAACGGCCCGACCGTGAACATCACTTCCTGCGCCACCGCGTCCAAGGCATACGCGGCATGCACGTTCTCCTTGGCGTTCGCACCCCTGAGCACATCCGGCCACAACGCCCGCAGACCGCCCTCGAGCGGCGGCGTGAAGAACCCCGCCACCGCGACCGTCACATACGCCAACGGCAGCACACCGATCCCCACGAACGCGAACGCGGCCATACCAAGAGCCGACACCACCGCCGCCGGCAGCATCACCCGCGGCTGCCCCCGCAGATCCACCGCCCGCCCCAGCAACGGCTGCCCCACCGCCGTCGCAAGCCCGTACACCGCCGCCAGCGCGCCCGCGAGCGAGTAACTCCCGCCCTCCGCCCGCGTGAACAGCACAATCGCAATGTGCCCCGTCGCATTCGGCAGCCTGCCGACCAGGGTCCCCCCGAGCAGCCGAGCCGCATGCCGCGTACGCAACAGCTCCCCATATCCCGCGGCCATGTCGCCCCTCTTCCCGGTCCCGATCCCGATCCGAAAGTTTTACGTATAACGTCGCCTGTCATACGTACCATGACCCCTGTCGCCCGGTCCACCCCCGCACACCGGGCCACCCGGGCAGCACGACGGCGGAGGCAACACGTGAACACACCCGGCACAGGCCACCGAGCCACCAGCAAAGACGTGGCCCGAGCCGCAGGCGTCTCCCAAGCCGCCGTCTCCCTCGTCCTCGGCGACAAATGGCGCGGCCGCGTCTCCGCCGCCACCGCCGAACGCGTCCGCAACGCCGCCCGCGAACTCGCCTACCGCCCCAACCTCGCCGCCCGCAACCTCCGCCTCGGCCGCACCCGCACCGCCCTCCTCGTCGTCCCCGCCCTCACCAACGAATTCTTCGCCCGCGTCTACACCGGCGCCGCCCGCGTCGCCGCCCAACACGACTTCGGCGTCGTCCTCTACCCCTCACCCGAAGGCATCGGCCCCGCCCGCGACCCCTTCGCCTCCGCCCGCACCGCCCTCGACGGCGTCATCGCCTCCTCCATGGCCGCCGACGCCCTCACCGCCATCCGCGGCGCCCACCTCCCCCTCGTCATGATCGACAGCGACCCCGCCGACCCCACCGCCGCCGCCCACGTCAACCTCGACGTCGCCGACGGCGCCCGCCAGATCACCCGACACCTCCTCGACCTCGGCCACCGCCGCTTCCTCCACCTCGCCGCCGACGTCGACTCCTGGACCTTCGACGAACGCGCCCACGCCCTCACCACCGCACTCGACGCCGCCCCCCACACCACCCGACACACCACCCGCACCCCCCTCACCGTCGACGACGCCCGCGACACCGCCACCCGCGCCCTCGCCACCCCCGGCCCCCGCCCCACCGCCCTCATCTGCGACGACGACATCATCGCCGCCGGCGCCTGCAAAGCCGCCCGCCGCCTCGGCCTCCGCATCCCCGACGACATCTCCATCACCGGCTTCGACGACCTCACCCTCGCCACCGCTGTCGACCCGGAACTCACCACCATCCACCTCCCCGCCGAACAAGTCGGCGAACGCGGCATGCAAGCCCTCCTGGCCGTCCTCGACAACCGAGAACCCGACAGCGGCGCCCTCGCGGTGACCCTGATCCCGCGCGCCTCAACGGCACGGGCCCCTGAAATCAGCCCGTCCGGCGCCTGAGCAATCCAGCCCGTCCGGCACCACCAGCTCGTCCGGCGTTTGAGGACGAGCGCGTTCAGCGCGAATGAAGCAGGGGTCCGGGAGCGCAGCCCCCGAAGCCGCTGCAACCACGCGGCGTTAGCCGCATATCGACACAGCCGGGAAGGGGCGGGGCGGGGACAACAAGAAAGCGCCCCCGCACCGCCACCAAAAGCAGCGGCACAGGGACGCAATCCCGAGTAACAGCCCGGAGCCAGGGACTACTCGTCGGCAGACTCCTCAGACTCCTCGTCCGACGGCGCATCCGTCGGCGTAGCAGCCGCACCATCCGCCTCAAGCAACCGCGCCAACTGCCGCCCCACAATCCGCTTGAACTTCCGCTGCTGCGGCCGCGTCCGATCAAGCACCGCCACCTCGAGCCGCTCAGCCGGAATCTCCCGCTCCCCGCCATTCGGCTCCCGAGACAACGCCTGCACCGCAAGCTTCAACGCCTGCGCCAGACTCATCCCGTCCTCGTGCCGCTGCTCCAGGTAACTACTGATCTGCTCCGCGTTACCCCCCACCGCCACCGAGCCATGCTCATCGACGATCGAGCCGTCATGCGGCAACCGATAAATCTGATCGCCCTCGGGGGTCTCCCCCACCTCGGCAACGACCAGCTCCACCTCATACGGCTTCTCGGCATTGGACGAGAAAATCGTGCCCAGCGTCTGCGCATACACATTCGCAAGCCCACGGGCGGTCACATCGTCACGGTCGTACGTATAGCCACGCAGATCGGCATAACGGACACCACCGATCCGCAAATTCTCGTACTCGTTGTACTTCCCGGCGGCCGCAAAACCGATCCGGTCATAGATCTCGCTGAATTTGTGCAACGCACGGGACGGGTTCTCGCCGACGAACACAATGCCGTCGGCGAACTGCAGCACGACAAGGCTGCGACCACGGGCGATGCCCTTACGGGCGTACTCCGCCCGATCGGCCATGGCCTGCTGGGGTGAGACATAGAACGGCGTCGACACCGGCTATCCGTCCCTTTCTGTCAGTGGCGAGTGCATTCCGGGTTCCAAGTCGCCGCGCGCTCAGAGCAGCGCGGCACGCGGGCCGTCGGGCTGCTCGAGACGCCGCTCCAGAATGGAACGGGCGATCTCGGAAGCCTCCTCGTCCGACACCCGCCGGAAGCCCTCGTCGGTGATGACCGTGACGATCGGATAGATACGGCGAGCCACATCCGGACCACCCGTCGCGGAATCGTCGTCCGCCGCGTCGTACAGCGCCTGCACGACCAACGTGACCGCCTGGTCCTCGGTCAGATCGTCCTTGAACAGCTTCTTCATCGACCCACGAGCGAAAATCGAGCCCGAACCCGTGGCGGCGAACCCACGCTCCTCGGAGCGCCCACCGGTCACGTCGTACGAGAAGATCCGCCCCTTCTCACGGTCCAGGTCGTACCCCGCGAACAACGGCACGACAGCCAGCCCCTGCATCGCCATGCCGAGGTTGGACCGAATCATCGTGGACAGACGATTCGCCTTGCCCTCCAGGGAGAGCGTGGCACCCTCCACCTTCTCGAAGTGCTCCAGCTCCAGCTGGAACAGCTTCACCATCTCGACCGCGAGCCCGGCGGTACCGGCGATCCCCACGGCCGAGTGCTCGTCCGCCGGGAACACCTTCTCGATGTCCCGCTGCGCGATCATGTTCCCCATCGTGGCCCGCCGGTCACCGGCGAGCACCACGCCCCCGGGGAACGTGGCGGCCACGATGGTCGTACCGTGCGGCGCCTCGATCAGGCCCTGCCCGGCCGGAAGTTGTCGGTTCCCGGGGAGCAACTCCGGCTGGTGCTCGGCGAGAAAGTCCACGAAGGACGAGGATCCAGGCGTCAGGAAGGCAGCTGGTAGACGCCCGGTGCTACGAGGGTTGGCTTCCACGAGTTTCCTTCCAGATAGGCGGCGGCCCGTCGGGCTGCTTCGGGGTCATCCCTCAACAGACCTAGGCCCGAATTGCAGTTGAAGCACAGTACGCCTCGGACCTTACCCGTGGTGTGGCAGTGATCCACATACACGGCTGGGGCGTTGAGGCAGATCACACAGACTCCGCCTTGGGCCGCGATGAGCTCGTCACGCTGAGCTTCAGTGAGCCCGTACTCCCGCTTGAGGTAATGGGCACGCCCCTTCTCGGCTTTGCATGACTTACAGAGCGTTGCGAGACCGTCGGACGCGGAGGCGTTGCGATGCCACTCGCTGTGCGGCTTCACCTCTCCACACCCACGACAACGCTTGAAGCCAGCCGGAGTCGGAGGATTCTTCAGCGCGCGACGCTCCTCGCGCTTGCGCTTGTCCCAGGCCTTCGCGTAGTCCCGAGCACACGACTTGCAGTAGTCCTGAAGCCCATCGGACCTGTCACGGTGTCGGGAGAAGGCTGCTCGCGGCTTGAACTCCCCACACCGCGAGCAACTCTTCAGATCCGCACCCTCAAACATCTCGCAACCTTCGATTCAAAGGTGAAATCACTGTCCACCCTTCTGAACGAAGGACCTCACGAAGTCCTCTGCGTTCTCCTCGAGGACATCGTCAATTTCGTCCAGAACCGAGTCCACGTCATCGCTGAGCTTTTCCTGCCGCTCCTTGAGGTCCTCCGAGGCCTGCGCATCCTCGGTCTGCTCCTCGACCTCTTCCGTGGAACGGGTCGCCTTCTGCTGTCCGCCGCCGGTGTCCTTGGTCGCCATGTGACTCACACCCCGATCTGGGTCGACGCTTCGACGTTCTTGATCAGACTCTACGACCTGGGTCTGACATGGGCCCCGCGGTTCGTTCAACGTGCGGGACCCATCCATGTAATTCCCCTGCTCCGGGCCGTTCAGCCCCCGGAGAGCACGCGGACCAGATCTTCCGCCGTCCTGCACCGGTCGAGCAGCTCCTTAACGTGATTACGCGTTCCGCGTAGCGGCTCCAGGGTCGGGACCCGCTGGAGGGAGTCGCGGCCCGGCAGGTCGAAGATGACCGAGTCCCAGGAGGCCGCGGCGACGTCGTCGGCGTACTGCTCGAGGCAGCGGCCGCGGAAGTAGGCGCGGGTGTCCTCTGGAGGCTTGCTCTCGGCCCGCTCGACGGTGGGCTCGTCCAGGAGTCGCTTCATCTTGCCGCGGGCCGCGAGGCGGTTGTACAGGCCCTTGTCGGGGCGTACGTCGGCGTACTGGAGGTCGACGAGGTGGAGCCTGGCGGCGTCCCAGCCGAGGTTGTCGCGGCGGCGGTAGCCCTCCATGAGCTCGCGCTTGGCGACCCAGTCGAGCTCGCTGGAGAGGCTCATCGGGTCGGTCTCCAGGCGGCCCAGGACGTCTTCCCAGCGGGTCAGGACGTCCTTGGTCTGGTCGTCGGCGTCCGCGCCGTACCGCTCCTCCACGTACTTGCGGGCCAGCTCGAAGTACTCCATCTGTAGTTGCACCGCGGTGAGGGTGCGGCCGCTACGGAGGGTGATCAGGCGCTTCAGTGAGGGGTCGTGCGAGACCTGGTGGAGGGTGCGGACCGGCTGGTCGACGGCGAGGTCCACGGCGATGAAGTTGTCTTCGATCATCGAGAGGACCAGGGCCGTGGTGCCGAGCTTGAGGTACGTCGAGATTTCCGACAGGTTCGCGTCGCCGATGATCACGTGCAGGCGGCGGTACTTTTCCGCGTCGGCGTGCGGCTCGTCGCGGGTGTTGATGATGGGGCGCTTCAGGGTCGTTTCGAGGCCGACCTCGACCTCGAAGTAGTCGGCGCGCTGGCTGATCTGGAAGCCGTGTTCGTGGCCGTCCTGGCCGATGCCGACGCGGCCCGCGCCGGTGACGACCTGGCGGGAGATGAAGAAGGGCGTGAGGTGCCGGACGATGTCCGAGAAGGGTGTCTCCCGCTTCATCAGGTAGTTCTCGTGGGTGCCGTAGGAGGCGCCCTTGTTGTCGGTGTTGTTCTTGTAGAGGTGGATGGGTTGGGCGCCGGGGAGCTGGGCCGCGCGTTCGGCGGCTTCGGCCATGATGCGCTCGCCCGCCTTGTCCCAGAGGACGGCGTCCTTGGGGTTGGTCACCTCGGGGGCGCTGTATTCGGGGTGTGCGTGGTCGACGTAGAGGCGCGCACCGTTGGTGAGGATGACGTTCGCGAGGCCGATGTCCTCGTCGGTGAGCTGGCTGGCGTCGGCGGCCTCGCGGGCCAGGTCGAAGCCTCGTGCGTCCCGTAGCGGGTTCTCTTCCTCGAAGTCCCAGCGGGCGCGGCGTGCCCGGTGCATCGCCGCCGCGTAGGCGTTGACGATCTGGGATGAGGTGAGCATGGCATTGGCATTGGGGTGGCCGGGGACGGAGATCCCGTACTCCGTCTCGATGCCCATTACTCGCCGTACGGTCATGCGGCCCTCCTTGCCCGGCGGCGCTCCCGTCCGGGGGCGGCGCTCAAGTACCGCTTGGTCTTCGGTGCGTGTGCGGTGCCTGTCCCTGCACTGCGCGCCTTGGCGGTAGTACCGAAGAGCCTAGAACGCCTCTGCGCTGGTGGGGAGATCGTTTCAGTCATTGCTCCAGCTCCGGCTGCGGCCGGAAAACAGTCGGCTGCGGGTACCCGAGAAGGGCACCCGCAGCCGCCCTGCCGTTTACAGGTACTGACCGGTGTTGGCCACCGTGTCGATGGAGCGTCCGGTGTCGGCGCCCTGCTTTCCAGTGACGAGGGTACGGATGTAGACGATCCGTTCGCCCTTCTTGCCGGAGATGCGGGCCCAGTCGTCGGGGTTGGTGGTGTTGGGGAGGTCTTCGTTTTCCTTGAATTCGTCGATGCACGCTTGGAGGAGGTGCGCGACGCGAAGGCCCTTTTGATTCTGTTCGAGGAAGGCCTTGATGGCCATTTTCTTGGCGCGGCCGACGATGTTTTCGATCATGGCGCCGGAGTTGAAGTCCTTGAAGTAGAGGACTTCCTTGTCGCCGTTGGCGTACGTGACTTCGAGGAACCGGTTCTCCTCGGATTCGGCGTACATCTGCTCGACGACGGATTGGATCATGGCGGCCGCGGTGGCGCCGCGGTCGCCGCCGTGTTCGGCGAGGTCGTCGGCGTGCAGGGGCAGCGAGGACTTCATGTACTTGGCGAAGATGTCCTTGGCTGCTTCTGCGTCGGGGCGCTCGATCTTGATCTTTACGTCGAGTCGGCCGGGTCGCAGGATGGCGGGGTCGATCATGTCCTCGCGGTTGGAGGCGCCGATGACGACCACGTTCTGCAGGCCTTCCACGCCGTCGATCTCGGCGAGCAGCTGCGGGACGATGGTGTTCTCCACGTCCGAGCTGACGCCGGAGCCGCGGGTGCGGAAGAGGGATTCCATCTCGTCGAAGAAGACGATGACGGGGGTGCCCTCGCTGGCCTTTTCTCGTGCGCGTTGGAAGACGAGGCGGATTTGCCGCTCGGTTTCGCCGACGTACTTGTTGAGGAGCTCTGGTCCCTTGATGTTGAGGAAGAAGCTCTTGCCCGCGGCTTGTCCGGTGACCTCTGCGACCTTCTTGGCAAGGGAGTTGGCGACTGCCTTGGCGATGAGGGTCTTGCCGCAGCCGGGGGGGCCGTAGAGCAGGACGCCCTTGGGTGGGCGGAGTTCGTGCTCCTTGAAGAGGTCGGGGTAGAGGTAGGGGAGTTCGACTGCGTCGCGGATCAGCTCGATCTGGTTTCCCAGGCCGCCGATCGAGTCGTAGCCGATGTCCGGGACCTCTTCGAGGACGAGCTCTTCGACTTCGCTCTTCGGTACGACTTCGTAGACGTAGCCGGAGCGGGGTTCGAGGAGCAGGGCGTCGCCGGGGCGGATGGTGACGTCCAGCAGCGGCTCGGCGAGCCGTACCACCCGTTCCTCGTCGGTGTGCCCGAGTACGAGGGCGCGTTCGCCGTCCTCGAGGATTTCCTTGAGGGTGACGATGTCGCCGGCGCGCTCGAACTCCATGGCTTCGACCACGTTGAGCGCTTCGTTGAGCATGACTTCCTGGCCCCGTCGGAGCTCTTCGAGTTCGACGCTGGGGCTGACGTTCACGCGGAGTTTGCGGCCGCCGGTGAAGATGTCGCAGGTGCCGTCCTCGTTCGCCTGTAGGAAGACGCCGAAGCCCGCGGGGGGCTGGGCGAGGCGGTCGACTTCTTCTTTGAGGGCCACGATCTGGTCGCGGGCCTCACGGAGCGTGTTCGCGAGGCGTTCGTTCTGGGCGGAGACGCCGGCCAGGTTGGTCTGCAGCTCGACGATCCGCTCCTCGAGAATCCTCGTGTGCCGCGGAGAGTCGGCGAGCTTGCGTCGCAGGACGGCGATCTCCTGCTCGAGATAGGCAATCTGACCGGCTGGGTCGTCGGACCCTCGACCCGGGCGGATGCCGCGGTTCATGTCGTCGTCGTGGGCTGCCACGGTCCTCACCTCCTCCAAGGGGAGCTGGACGCTTCCTGACCCTACCTGGGCCGGTAGGGATTGAAACCCCTAGATCACAAAGACGGTCGGGGTGTGTCCGATCTTCACCCTTGCGTACTCCCTCACGCCAGGTAAATACCCACCGAACAACATCGGAAAGCGAGCGGTTGTAGGGTCGAAATGTTCAACACCCGTCAGGGCTGGCCGGACTTGTGGGGTCCGGGCCGGTGTGGGTGAGGGTCGGTAGGGAGCGTTTCGGGAGACATGACCGTGCAGAGTGAGGCCGCGGCGGGCGATGCCGGTGAGGCTCTTGAGGTGTGGATCGACCAGGACTTGTGTACGGGGGACGGGATCTGTGCCCAGTATGCGCCGGAGGTCTTCGAGCTGGACATCGACGGTCTGGCATATGTGAAGGGCGGGGGCGACGAGCTGTTGCAGGCGCCGGGGGCGACAACGCGGGTGCCGTTGCCGTTGCTCGGGGATGTGGCGGACTCGGCGAAGGAGTGTCCGGGCGCGTGCATTCATGTGCGGCGGGTCGCGGACCAGGTCGAGGTGTTCGGGCCGGACGCGGCGTAGCCGCCCGGTCGCGCGCGGTGGCGTGAGCGGGCGGCTACGGAGGGTTTGCGTCGGTTCCGTCCGGTGGGTGCCGGGCCGGTGGGGCGGTCAGACGCTCTTGGCGGCGGGTTGTTGCGTACGGACGAACGACCCGTTCTGCCATTGCCACTTGGCCTTGTCCTTGACGTCGGGGCAGCAGCGCGGGACGTCGGTGGAGGAGTAGCCGAGGAGGGTGGCGGTGACCGCGCCGTTGCGTACGGCGAAGTCGGTGACGCTGTACCCGTCCTTGGGGTCGACGAGGGTGGCGACGACCCGGGGTTTGCCGGTGGGGGGCCAGGTGACGACGTAGACGCCGCTGGGCGGGGTGCCGGTGCCGGAGGCGCAGCGGACGACGGCGACGGTTTCGGGGCGGTGGTCGCCGTCGAGGTCGCCGGCTTGTTGTTGCTGGACCTGGGGGGCCGTGACGCCGCATTGCAGGGGGTAGTCGACGGTGTCGGGGTTCGGGGCCGCGGCGAGGGCGACGTCGGGCGTGCCGGGCTGCGCGGCGGTGGCGTCGTCGGGTTGCAGGATGGAGGAGCCTGCGACGACGGCGGCCACGGCGGCGGCGGTGGCGAGCCAGTGCATGGGGCTGGTGTGGGTGTGGGCGAGCTCCGGGACGGCGGATTGCTGCACTAGGAAGTGTCTCCTGTGAGGGCTGTGCCGGTGGGGGTGCCCAGCATGGTGCCATACGTCACAGTGGGGTGGAACCGCGGGGTCCGGGGTTTCGACAGAGATGTCTCGGGTGTCGATGGCGCGGTGTCAACGTGTAGACGCCACCGGCGAGTTCCCGAAGTGGTGTCGGGAACTCGCCGGTGGCGTCTGTGCGTTGGTGGTGTGGCCGTTCCCGGGTGGTGCCGGGTGTGGCGTGGGGTCAGCGTGCGGTGGGGGTTCCTCCGGCGGCGTTGGGGCCGGAGTAGTCCTCGCCGTAGGCGCCCTTGGCGGGGCGGCGGCGGCGCATGGGGGGTTCGACGCCGTCGGCGAGGCGGCGGGCGGTGAGCAGGAACCCGGTGTGGCCGATCATGCGGTGGTCGGGGCGGACGGCGAGGCCTTCGATGTGCCAGTTGCGGATCATCGATTCCCAGGCGGTGGGCTCGTTGAAGCAGCCGATCTCGCGGATGGACTCGACCGTGCGGGCGAGCTGGGTGGTGGTGGCGACGTAGCAGCAGAGGATGCCGCCGGGGACGAGCGCCTTGGCGACGCCTTCGAGGCACTCCCAGGGGGCGAGCATGTCGAGGATGACGCGGTCGACGTCGGTGTCGGAGAGGTTGTCCTGGAGGTCTCCGACGGTGAGGGTCCAGGCGGGGTGGGGGCCGCCGAAGTACCGTTCGACGTTCTGCTGGGCGATCTCGGCGAAGTCGGCGCGGCGCTCGTAGCTGTGCAGCATGCCCTGGTCGCCGATGGCGCGCAGCAGGAAGCTGCTGAGCGAGCCGGAGCCTACGCCCGCTTCCACGACGCGGGCGCCGGGGAAGATGTCGGCGAAGGACAGGATCTGTCCCGCGTCCTTGGGGTAGACCACGGCGGCGCCGCGGGGCATGGACAGGACGTAGTCGGGGAGCAGGGGGCGCAGCGCGAGATAGGCGACGTTTCCGGTGGTGCGGACAACGCTGCCCTCGGGTGCGCCGATCAGCTCGTCGTGGGGGAAGGAACCCTTGTGGGTGTGGAAGTTCTTCCCGGCCTCGAGCGTGAACGTGTAGTGGCGGCCCTTGGGGTCGGTCAGCTGTACCTGGTCCCCGACCTTGAAGGGCCCGCGTCGGCGGGCGGCACCGGTCGGTTCGGACATGTGACCAGGGTACCGGCCCGGTGCGGGCGGGCTGACCAGTGGGCGGTGTGGGGCCGTGTGGTGGGGGGTGGGTCAGGGGCGGCGGGACATGGCCTTGACGAAGGCGCGTTCCACGTCGGCGGTGGAGAGTACGCCGTAGATCTCGCCGGTTTCCTCGACGACCAGGTATTCGGTGGCGGGGGTGGCGCGGAGGGTGTCGAGGAGTTCTTCGCCGATGAGTTCGGCGGAGAGGGTCATGCCGTCGGTGAGGTCCTGGGCGAGGCTGCTGACGGCGACCCAGGGGCGGCGGTGTTCGGGGACGCCGCCGATGGCGGTCTCGCGGACGAGGGCGATGGGGTCGCCGTGGCCGTCGACGACGACGAGGGCGCGGGCGCCGGCCTCGTTGGCGCGGCGCAGCGCTTCGGAGAGGGGGGTGTCGGGGGTGACGGGGACGGCGCGGCGGGTGAGGGTGCGGGCGCGCAGCTCGGGCAGGTGTTCGCGGAGCCGGGCCATGCGCAGGCTGTTGCCGGCGCCGGTCCAGATGATGGCGGCGAGGATGGCGGCGAGTGCCGCGTCCAGGAGGGTGTCCATGCCGACGGCGTCGGAGGTGCGGTTGCCGATGAGGTTGGTCTGGGTGACCAGGGGGAGGCCGAAGAGGACGGTGATGGCGAGGGCGCGGCCGACCCAGGCGGCGGCGACGGTGCCGCTCATCGGCTTGCCGGTGATCTTCCAGACGATGGCGCGGAGCATCCGGCCGCCGTCGAGGGGGAGGCCGGGGAGCAGGTTGAAGGCGGCCACGATGAGGTTGGAGATCATGAGTCCGGCGAGGAGTACGCCGGGGACGGTGCCGGGTTCGACGGCGTACATGGCGGCGTAGAAGACACCGGCGAGGACGAGGGAGAACAGCGGGCCGACGAAGGCGAGCAGGAATTCGCGGCCGGGGCTCTCGGTCTCTTTCTCGATCTCGGAGACGCCGCCGAAGAACTGGAGCTGGATGCGGCGTACGGGGAGCTTGTAGCGCAGCGCGACGACGGTGTGGGCCAGTTCGTGGACGAGTACGGAGGCGTAGAAGGCGACCGCGAAGAAGAGGGAGACGAAGTAGCGGGCGCCGCCGAGTTCGGGCAGGACGCGGTCGAGCTGGTTGCCGAAGACCCAGGTGATGAGGGCGGCGACGACGAACCAGCTGGGTGCGACGTAGACGGGCACGCCGAAGGGGCGGCCCATGAGGAGCCCGCCGCGGGTGTCGCGGGGGGTGCGGGGGCGGGGCTTGCGCGGGGGCTTCTTGGCGGGGGTGGCGCCGGGGCCGGGTTCCGGGGGTGCGGGCTCGTCCGGTGTCTGTGGCTGCTCGTCGTGGGGCTTGGCGTCCTGGGCCTTGTCGAGCTGGGGCTTCTCGTGCTGGGGCTTGGCGTCGGGCGGCGTCTCGTCCTGAGGCTGCTCGTTGTGGGGCTGCTCGTTGTGGGGCCGTGCGTTCGGGGGCGTGGCGTCCGATGGTGTCTCGTGCGCCCGCGGGCGTGGGGGCAGGTCGCCGCCGCCGGTGGGATCCGCTCCCCCGGTGCCGGACTGCGGCTGCCCGGTCTCGCCGCTCACGTCCACACTGACCCCTCTGTCCCTGTCGTCCGCCGCATCTCTCGCCGCCTCGTGAAGAGTTCTCACGATCATGCAGTGCGAGAGGGTTCGAGGTCGATGGTATGCGTCCCGCTGTCAGTGGCGGGCCGTAGGGTCTTCGCCATGGACAACAGCTCCGAGGCCAGTCTCGACGTCACAGCGGCCGCCGCTCCCCCCGCGTCGCTCTCGCCGTCCCGGGCCGGGGACTTCATGCAGTGCCCGCTGCTCTACCGCTTCCGGGTCATCGACAAGCGTCCCGAGAAGCCCAGTGAGGCCGCGACCCGCGGCACGCTGGTGCACGCGGTCCTTGAGCGGCTGTTCGACGCCCCGGCGGCCGAGCGCACCGCGCCGCGCGCGAAGGCGCTGATTCCGGGCCAGTGGGACCGGCTGCGGGCGGCGAAGCCGGAGCTGACGGAGCTGTTCGCGGACGCGGACGAGGAGGCGGCCGGGCAGCGGATAGCGGCGTGGCTGGCGCAGGCCGAGAGCCTGGTCGAGCGGTGGTTCACGCTGGAGGACCCTACGCGTCTGGAGCCCGCGGAGCGCGAGCTGTTCGTGGAGGCGGAGCTGGAGTCGGGGCTCAAGCTGCGCGGCATCATCGACCGGGTCGACGTGGCGCCGACGGGCGAGGTCCGCATCGTCGACTACAAGACGGGCAAGGCGCCGCGGCCGGAGTACGCCGAGGGTGCGCTGTTCCAGATGAAGTTCTACGCGTTGGTGGTGTGGCGGCTCAAGGGTGTGGTGCCGCGCCGTCTGCAGCTGGTCTATCTGGGCAGTGGTGACGTGTTGACGTACGACCCGGTGGTGGCGGACCTGGAGCGGGTGGAGCGCAAGCTGCACGCCCTGTGGGACGCGATCCGGCAGGCCACCGAGACGGGTGACTGGCGGCCGCGCCGTTCGAAGCTGTGCGGCTGGTGCGATCACCAGGAGGTCTGTCCGGAGTTCGGTGGGACTCCCCCGCCGTATCCGCTTCCGGTGAGGGCGCCCGAGTCCGGTGGCGGGGAGCAGGGCAGAATGGGCGCGGTCTAGCGAAGGAGATTTGACGTGGCGATCCGGGTCCTGCTGGTGGACGACCAGCCGCTGCTGCGCACCGGTTTCCGGATGATTCTGGAGGCCGAGCAGGACCTCGCGGTCGTCGGCGAGGCCGGGGACGGGCTTCAGGCCCTCGACCAGGTCCGTGCGCTGCAGCCGGATGTGGTCCTGATGGACATCCGCATGCCCCGGATGGACGGCGTCGAGGCGACCCGGCAGATCACCGGTCCGGGGCGGGACGGCCCGGCGAAGGTGCTTGTCCTGACCACGTTCGACCTGGACGAGTACGTGGTGGAGGCGTTGAAGGCCGGGGCCAGCGGCTTTCTGCTGAAGGACGCTCCGGCGCACGAGCTGGTGCAGGCGATCCGGGTGGTCGCCGCGGGCGAGGCGATGCTGGCGCCGAGCATCACGCGCCGGCTGCTCGACAAGTACGCGGGTCATCTGCCGTCCGGCGAGGAGCCGGTGCCGGACACGCTGCACACGCTGACGGAGCGGGAGGTCGAGGTCCTGAAGCTGGTGGCGCGTGGCCTGTCCAACGCGGAGATCGCGGCCGACCTGTTCGTCAGCGAGACGACGGTCAAGACGCACGTGGGTCATGTGCTGACCAAGCTGGGGCTGCGCGACCGGGTGCAGGCGGCGGTGTACGCGTACGAGAGCGGTCTGGTGCGGCCCGGCGCGCAGTGAGGGACACCGCTGGGCCGCTGCGTGCAGCGGCCCAGCGTGGGCTCAGCCCTTCTTGAGTTCCCAGAAGCGGAAGACGGTCGACGCGTCCAGGCACCATTCGGCGCCGGAGAGGCGCTCGCCGACCACCGCGTACTGCTTGCCCTGCCAGACGGGCAGGACGGGCAGGTCCTTGGCCACGATGTCCTGGAGCTTGCCGAACTCCTCCTCGGTGTTGGCGCGTTGGCTGATGGCGGCGGTGTCCGGGATGAGCTTGCCGGTGATGGTGGCGTTCTCGTACTTGTTGCCCAGGACGTTGCCGGGGCCGAAGAACGGCTGGGTGAAGTTGTCGGGGTCCGGGTAGTCGGGCACCCAGCCCTTGACGTAGACGCCGTACTTTCCGGCCTTGATGTCCTTCTCGTACTCGTCGAACGGCACGGACTTGACGTCGGCGTCGAAGAGGCCGCTGGCGTTGAGCTGGCCGGCGATGGCCTTCAACTCCTGTTGGGTGGTGGGCCCGTAGCGCGCCGGGGTGCCCCACAGCGTCAGCTTCGCCTTGCCGGAGATGCCGGCGGAGCGCAGCGCCTCTTCGGCCTTGGCGCGCTGCGGGCGGCCGCCGTAGGTGTCGAAGAAGGCGGTGGTGTGCCCGGCGATGCCGGACGGGATGATCGAGTACAGCGGCGTCGCGGTGCCCTGGTGGACCTTGTCGACCAGCGCCTCGCGGTCGAGGAGATACGCCATGGCCTTGCGGACGCCGGTCTTGCCCGCGACCGGGTGTTCGGTGTTGAAGACCAGGTGCTGCACCTGGGCGCTGCTGCCCTCGACGACCTCCACCTTGGCGTGCTCGGCGGTGTCGCCCTGTTCGATGTCGGCGATGTCGGAGGCGGCGAGCCCGCGGTAGGCGAGGTCGATCGAGCCGTCGAGGAGGGCGTCCTTCAGCTTGGCGCGGTCGTCGTGGAAGAACTTCAGGGTGACGCCGCTGTTGTGGTGCTTCGCGGTGCCGCGGTACTCGGGGTTGACCTTGAAGACGGCCTGGTCGCGGCCGAAGGATTCCAGGGTGTACGGGCCCGAGCCGACCGCTTTGCTGTCGGTGCGCAGCCGGTTGGCGGGGTACTCGCGGTGGTCCACGATCGACCCGGCGCCGGAGGCGATCTTGCTGGGGAAGGTGGCATCGTCGCCCTTGAGGCGGAAGACGACGGTCTTGGCGTCGGGGGTGTCGATACGGTCGATGGAGCCGAGCATGGCGGATGCGGGGCCGTCGGCGGCGTTGATCTTCCGGGTGCGGTCGAAGGAGTACTTGACGTCCTTGGAGGTGAGCTCGTGTCCGTTGCTGAACCGCAGGTCGTCGCGGAGCGTGCAGCGGTAGACGCGGGCGCCCGAGCCGGTGAAGCCGCACTCCTCGGCGGCCTCGGGCTCCGGCTGCGTACTGCCCTTGGGGAAGCTCAGGAGGGACTGGAAGACGTTGTTGAAGAGCATCCAGGAGCCGGGGTCGTAACCGGCGGCCGGGTCGGTGGCGAGGACGTCGTCGGACATCCCCATGACGATGCCGGTGCCATCGGCGGCGGAGTCGCCGCTCTGGGTGCCGCAGCCGGTGAGCAGGCCGACGGCGAGGCCGGCCGCGAGCAGCGGGGCAGGCCAGTGGGGGGTGCGCAGGTTCATTTCGTCCTTGTGCTTGTTGAACTCGTATGACCGGTTAAACCAGTTACTCGCTGACGCCGCGGTCGAGCTCCCACAGCTGTAGGTTGGAGGAGCTGTTCAGGGACCACTGCACGCCCGTGATGTCGTCCCGTGCGGCGACGTACTGCTTGGCTTGCCAGAGCGGCAGGACCGGGACGTCCTCGGCGACGATGTCCTGCACCCGCTCGATGCTCTTGGACGCGGCGAGCCGGTCGGTCTCCTGGCGGGACTCGGGGATCAGCTCCTCGCGGATGGTGCGGTTGGCGTACGGCGAGGCGAGGAAGTTGTCCTTGTCGAGGAAGGGCGCGATGAAGTTGTCCGCGTCGGGGAAGTCCGGGAACCAGCCCATGCCGAACACGGCGTATTTGCCGTCGAGTTCGGCGGGCCGGAACTTCAGCCACTGGGTGCCCTTGATGTCCACGTCGAACAGGCCGCTGTCGTTGAGCTGCTTCTTCATCAGCTCGAACTCGGTCTTCGTGGCGTCGCCGTAGTGGTCCGAGGTGTAGTTGAGGGTGAGCCGGACCGGGGTGTCGATACCGGCCTTGTTGAGGATGGCTCGGGCCTTGGTGGTGCTCGGCTCGCCGTACTTGTTGAAGAACGAGTTGGTGTGCCCGGTGATGCTGGCGGGCACCAGGGAGTAGAGCGGCTCGGCGGTTCCGTTGTACGCCTTCGCGGTGAGCTCGCCGCGGTCGATGAGCTGGGCCATGGCCTGGCGGACGGCCTTCTTTTCGACCTGGGGCTTGTCGGTGTGGAAGGCGAGGTAGCGCATTTCGAGGCCGTCCATCTCGACGAACTCGATCCGGTCGTCCGCGTTGACCGCGAGCTCCTTGATCTGCTTCGGCGACATGGCGCGGGCCATTACGTCGATGTCGCCGCTCTGCAGCGCGTCGCCCATGGCGTCGGCGCTGTCGAAGGAGCGCAGCTCCAGCTTGTCGCTCTTGGGGTCCAACTCGCCCTCGTAGTAAGGGTTCTTGGTGAAGACCGCCTTGACGAGCTGGTTCTTCTCGACCTCGGCCTTCATGGTGTACGGGCCTGAGCCGTCCACCTCGAAGCCGCTGCGCAGCCGGTCCTTGTCGTACAGCTCGGGGTTGACGATGCCCGCGGCGGGGGTGGCCAGCTTGTACGGGAAGGTGGCGTCGCCCGTTTTGAGGTGGAAGACCACGTGGCGGGAGCCGTCGACCTCGATGGTGTCGATGTTGGAGAGCAGCGCGGCCGGGCCGTTCTTGTCCTTGATGCCGAGGAGCCGGTCGATGGAGTACTTGACGTCGTCGGCGGTGACGCGGCTGCCGTCCGAGAACTTCAGGTTCTTGCGGAGCGTGCAGGCGTAGCGCTCGTTGCCGTTGTCGGTGAAGCCGCAGCGCTCGGCCGCCTCGGGCTCGGGCTCGCCGCCGCCGCGGGGCAGCCGCATGAGGGTCTGCAGGGTCTGGCGGAGGACGTTCCAGGAGCTGGAGTCGTAGGCGTACGCCGGGTCGAAGGGCGCCGGGGAGTCGCTGGAGGCGGAGAACTGGTCGGTGGTGCCCACGACTATGGCGTCGCCGTCCTTGTCCCCACCGGCCGGGCCACCGCAGGCGGCCAGTACGGGGGTGAGCAGGCCGATCACGGCAGGCAGCACCAGAGTCTTGCGGTTCATGCTCGGAGTTCTCCAGCGTTCGTTCCCCCGTGGGGTCCGCGACTGGGGTGTGTGCGGGGCACGGGAGTTCAGGCGATGTTCTCTCCGAGGAGGTTAGTCCGCGCCGACAGGGCGACCGAAGGGAACGGAGGGGAACCGGAGTTGGGCCCTCATCACGCAGCGGCAACGGCTGTGGACGCACCGATATCCGGACGCGGGAAGGTTTCGCGCATGGGGCAAGGAATCGGGACAGATTGCCCCTCTGAACACCCGCCCACACCGGCCGTCAGCACACACGCGGCCGCATGTCGAGTCCGCACGGAGTGAGCAACGTCACTCCGTGTGCGCTTTGCGGAACACGCTGGACGGGCCCGGGGATCAGTTCGGTGACGTCATCGGTGTCGTCATCAGATTCCGCAGAAAACGCAGGTCGACGTCTTCGAGCGAGTCCACGATGGTGCGCCCGGTGCCCGGCCTGATCGGCGCCACCGACGGTACGGCGACGACCCGGCAGCCGGCGGCCTCCGCGGACTCGACTCCGGTGGCGGTGTCCTCGACGACGGCGCAGCGGCCCGGTTCGGCGCCGAGTCCGGCGGCGGCGAGCAGATACGGGTCCGGGTGCGGCTTGGTGCGCGACACCTCGTCACCGGCGACGGTCAGGGCGAAGTGCTGCGGGCCGAGCGAGTGCAGGACGCGGTCGATGATGCGCCGGTGCGAGGCGGAGACGAGGGCCGTCGGCACGTCCTGGGCGGCGAGTTCGGCGAGCAGCTCGGCGGCTCCCGGCATCAGGGGCAGGGTGCGGCTGATGCGGTCCTCGAAGCCCTCGTTGAGCAGTACGGTCAGCTCGGCCAGGGTGATGTCGGCGCCGGTGGCCTCGATGAGGAACCCGGCGCTACGGCTCATCGGGCCGCCCACCACGACGTGCCGCCAGGACTCGTCGAGGGTGTGGCCAAGGCGGGCGAAGACCTCGACCTCGGCGTCCCACCAGAATCCTTCGGTGTCCACCAGGGTGCCGTCCATGTCGAGGAGCACGGCCTGAAGCGTGGAGCCTTCGGCCGTACGGGTACCGACTGCGGGGACCGTACTGGTCATCCGGGCACACCTCCGTGAGGGACGAGAAGGCCGGCCGTCTTCTCCCGCGGGGGATCCCGTGAGATCTCATGAGATCCCGTGAGAGAAGACAACCGGCCTGCGCTGGACCGACCAGTGTACGACTCGATCGGCGAAACCGCCTGTGAGAATTGCCGCAATGAGCGCCGCACGCCCCCTAAGGGGCGCGGGGCTCAAGCGGCGCTCTGTCCCGGCCTTGGCGAGCGTTGGCCCGACTCAGCCAGCGTTGCCCCCGGCTTTAGCGAGCGTTGAAGTACTTCGCCTCCGGGTGGTGGATCACGATGGCGTCGGTGGACTGCTCGGGGTGGAGCTGGAACTCCTCCGACAGCTTGACGCCGATCCGCTCCGGCTCGAGAAGCTGGGCGATCTTCGCGCGGTCCTCCAGATCCGGGCAGGCGCCGTAGCCGAGCGAGAAGCGCGCGCCGCGGTACTTGAGGTCGAACATGCCCGCCATCTCCTCCGGGTCCTCGCCCGCGAAGCCGAGCTCGGAGCGCACGCGCGCGTGCCAGTACTCGGCCAGGGCCTCGGCCAACTGGACGGACAGGCCGTGCAGTTCGAGGTAGTCGCGGTAGGAGTTCGACGCGAACAGCTCGGCCGTGGCCTCGCCGATCTTCGACCCCACGGTGACGACCTGGAGCCCCACGACGTCGGTCTCGCCGGACTCCCGCGGCCGGAAGAAGTCGGCCAGGCACAGGCGGCGGCCGCGGCGCTGGCGCGGGAAGGTGAACCGGGTCCGCTCGGTGCCGCTGTCGTCGAGCAGAACGAGGTCGTCGCCCTCCGAGACGCACGGGAAGTAGCCGTAGACCACGCCCGCTTCGAGCATGTTCTTGGTCTGCAGCTCGTCGAGCAGGCCGCGAAGCCGCGGCCGCCCCTCGGTCTCCACCAGCTCTTCGTACGTCGGCCCGTCACCGGTACGCGCCTGCTTGAGGCCCCA
This sequence comes from Streptomyces sp. NPDC002851, assembly GCF_053591935.1. NCBI lineage: Bacteria > Bacillati > Actinomycetota > Actinomycetes > Kitasatosporales > Streptomycetaceae > Streptomyces > Streptomyces sp. NPDC002851. The sequence continues at coordinate 85,971 of NZ_JBSFUT010000023.1, forward strand.
CTGGCCCTTGAACAGGGCGCCCTCGTCGAGCCAGGAGGCGTACTCCTTGAGCTGGATGCCCTTGACGACCCGGGTGCCCCAGAACGGCGGCTCGGGGACCGGGTTGTCGGTGGCCACGTCGGAACGGACCGGGCCCTCGGCCTCGGCACGCTCCTCCACGACCGCATTCGTGGTGGCCTTGACGCGGCGCTGCTTCAGTTCCGGCAGGGTCGCGCCGGGGACGCCGCGCTTGACGGCGATGAGGGCGTCCATGAGTCGCAGGCCCTCGAACGCGTCACGGGCGTAGCGGACTTCGCCCTCGTAGACCTCGTGCAGATCCTGCTCGACGTACGCCCGGGTGAGCGCCGCTCCACCGAGGATGACCGGGTAATCCGCGGCCATCTTGCGCTGATTGAGCTCCTCCAGGTTCTCCTTCATGATCACGGTGGACTTGACCAGGAGCCCGGACATGCCGATCACATCGGCCTTGTGCTCCTCGGCGGCCTCCAGGATCGCGGAGACGGGCTGCTTGATGCCCAGGTTGACCACGTTGTAGCCGTTGTTGGACAGGATGATGTCGACGAGGTTCTTACCGATGTCGTGGACGTCTCCGCGCACGGTGGCGAGCACGATGGTGCCCTTGCCCTCGGAGTCGGACTTCTCCATGTGCGGCTCGAGATACGCCACCGCCGACTTCATGACCTCGGCGGACTGGAGCACGAACGGCAACTGCATCTGACCGGAGCCGAAGAGCTCGCCGACGACCTTCATGCCCGCGAGCAGGGTGTCGTTGACGATGTCCAGGGCGGGCCGTTCGGTGAGGGCCTCTTCGAGGTCCTGCTCGAGGCCGTTCTTCTCGCCGTCGATGATGCGGCGCTGGAGGCGCTCGTCCAGCGGCAGCGCGGCCAGCTCCTCCGCCTTGCCCGCCTTCAACGACTTGGCGGTGGCGCCTTCGAACAGGGCCATCAGCTTCTGGAGCGGGTCATAGTCGGCCGAGCGCCGGTCGTAGATCAGGTCGAGGGCCGTCTGGACCTGCTCGTCGTCGAAGCGGGCGATCGGCAGGATCTTCGAGGCGTGCACGATCGCGGAGTCCAGACCGGCCTTGACGCACTCGTCCAGGAAGACGGAGTTGAGCAGGATGCGGGCGGCCGGGTTGAGGCCGAAGGAGATGTTGGACAGGCCGAGCGTCGTCTGGACATCGGGATGACGGCGCTTCAACTCCCTGATGGCCTCAATGGTGTTGATGCCGTCCTTGCGGGACTCCTCCTGACCCGTGCAGATCGTGAAGGTCAGGGTGTCGATGAGGATGTCCGACTCACGGATCCCCCAATTCCCGGTGAGATCCGCGATCAGGCGTTCGGCGACGGCGACCTTGTGCTCGGCGGTGCGGGCCTGGCCCTCCTCGTCGATCGTCAGCGCGATCAGCGCGGCACCGTGCTCCTTGGCCAGGCGCGTGACCTTCGCGAAGCGGGACTCGGGGCCGTCACCGTCCTCGTAGTTGACGGAGTTGATGACCGCGCGGCCGCCCAGCTTCTCAAGACCCGCCTGGATCACGTCCACTTCGGTCGAGTCCAGGACAATCGGCAGAGTGGAGGCCGTCGCGAAGCGTCCGGCCAGCTCCTCCATGTCGGCGACGCCGTCGCGGCCGACGTAGTCCACGCACAGGTCCAGCATGTGCGCGCCCTCGCGGATCTGGTCGCGGGCCATCTCCACACAGTCGTCCCAGCGGGCCTCCAGCATGGCCTCACGGAACTTCTTCGACCCGTTCGCGTTCGTCCGCTCACCGATCGCCATGTACGACGTGTCCTGCCGGAACGGCACCGTCTGGTACAGCGAGGCCGCGCCCGGCTCCGGCTGCGGCTCCCGCTCGGTCGGCGCCGTGCCCCGGACCCGCTCGACGACCTGCCGCAGATGCTCCGGGGTCGTACCGCAGCAGCCGCCCACCAGGGAGAGGCCGTACTCGTTGACGAAGGTCTCCTGCGCGTCCGCCAGCTCCCCGGCGGTCAGCGGGTAGTGCGCGCCGTCCTTGCCCAGGACCGGGAGACCGGCGTTCGGCATGCAGGACAGCGGGACCGTCGAGTGCCGGGCCAGGTAGCGCAGGTGCTCACTCATCTCCGCCGGGCCGGTCGCGCAGTTCAGGCCGATCATGTCGATGCCAAGGGGCTCGAGCGCCGTGAGCGCCGCGCCGATCTCCGAGCCGAGCAGCATCGTGCCCGTCGTCTCCACCGTCACCGAGCAGATCACCGGCAGGTTCACACCGGTCGCCTCGAGCGCCCGGCGCGCACCCAGAATCGACGCCTTGGTCTGCAGCAGATCCTGCGTCGTCTCCACGAGCAGCGCGTCCGCGCCGCCCGCGATCATGCCCTCCGCGTTCTCCTGATACGCGTCACGGAGCTTGGTGTACGGGGCATGGCCCAGCGTCGGCAGCTTGGTACCGGGGCCCATCGAGCCGAGCACCCAGCGCTGCTGCCCCGTCCTGTCCGTGAACTCATCCGCGACCTCACGGGCGATCCGTACACCCGCCTCGGACAGCTCGAAGATCCGGTGCGCGATGTCGTACTCACCCAACGCCGCGAAGTTCGCCCCGAACGTATTGGTCTCCACGCAGTCGACACCGACCGCGAAGTACTCCTCGTGCACGGTGCGCACGATGTCGGGGCGGGTGACGTTGAGGATCTCGTTGCAGCCCTCGAGCTGCTCGAAGTCGTCGAGGGTGGGGTCCTGCGCCTGGAGCATCGTGCCCATCGCCCCGTCGGCCACCACCACACGGGTGGCGAGTGCTTCGCGCAGGGCGTCTGCGCGGGTCGGGCTCGAAGGTGCGGGCTTCGGCTGCGAGGCCATGGAAATGCTCCCTGGGGTGCGACGGCTGTCGGCTTTGCACCGTCCCGGTGGACAGCGCACCCGGCCAGGGTATCCACGACCATGGTCGCTTTGGGAAGGGTGTCCAGCGGGCGGACCGGGTCTCTAGCGCTTTTCTAGGGGGCGGCGTGTGTATGCAGGGGCAGCTACCAGTAGAAAGTCTTCGCCGCCCATTAGGAGAAGTTCGGTAACGGCCGATAGTGTTCAGCATTGTCGAACGGCCTACGGCGCGCACCACTGCGCCCACGCGACGCGACGACCCACGTGGGGGACGGCGGGACGGACGACGGACGCAGGACGCAGGGCGCAGGACGCAGGACGACGACGAAGGGAGCGGACGCGATGGCGAAGAACATTCAGTCGCTGGAGCGCGCGGCCGCCGTACTCCGGCTACTCGCGGGCGGCGAGCGCCGCCTCGGCCTCTCCGACATCGCCTCGACTCTCGGCCTCGCGAAGGGGACGGCGCACGGGATTCTGCGCACCCTTCAGCAGGAGGGCTTCGTCGAGCAGGACGCCGCCTCCGGGCGCTATCAGCTCGGCGCCGAGCTGCTCCGGCTCGGCAACAGCTATCTGGACGTGCACGAGCTGCGCGCCCGCGCCCTGGTGTGGACGGACGACCTGGCGCGGGCCAGCGGCGAGAGCGTCTACCTGGGGGTGCTGCACCAGCAGGGCGTCCTGATCGTGCACCACGTCTTCCGGCCTGACGACAGTCGACAGGTCCTCGAGGTCGGCGCGATGCAGCCGCTGCACTCCACGGCCCTGGGCAAGGTGCTCTCGGCGTACGACCCGGTGGCGCACAGCGAGGCCGTGGAGGTCGAGCGCAAGCAGCTCACGGCCCGCACCATCACCGCGCTCGACTCCTTCGAGGACGTGCTCGACCTGACCAGGGCGCGCGGCTGGGCCGCCGATGTCGAGGAGACCTGGGACGGCGTGGCCTCGATCGCGGCGCCGGTGCACGACCGGCGGCGGATGCCCGTCGGGGCGGTCGGCGTCACGGGAGCGGTGGAGCGGGTGTGCGCGGACGGCGAGCTGCGCTCCGAGCTGATCGCGGCGGTGCGCGACTGCGCGCGCGCCGTCTCCCGGGACCTGGGCGCCGGCCGCTTCTGACGTACGCGGCGGTCTTGCGTCGTACGCGGTCCGGCCCTGGGGCGGACCGCCCCGCACATCACCCTGCGGGCTCGTCCTCAATCGCCGGACGGGCTTCTTTTCCCCGCCTCTGCTCCACCCTCAGTAGGGGCCTCACACCCGCCCGTGACGCCCTCTTCCAGCTGATGGGAAGGGACCGGGTAACGATCGCGATTACCGGCTCGGGAGTCTTGACGGCAAGTTAATCCTGGGGCAAAACTGCCGTGCATCGGTCGGCATTGTCGAACACCTACCGGCAATACGGGGTAGGGTGTCGCAGGCGGATCGAGCAAACGCTCTCACCTGAGGGCGCGAACCACCGGCGGGACCCGTGGTTCGCCTTCCCGGACGAAGGACAAAGGAGTCGCGGGTGTCCAGCTCCGACATCTTCATCGGCGAGACCATCGGTACCGCCGTGCTCATCCTGCTCGGTGGCGGCGTGTGCGCCGCCGTCACTCTCAAGCGTTCCAAGGCGCAGAACGCCGGTTGGGTCGCCATCGCCTTCGGGTGGGGCTTCGCGGTGCTGACCGCGGCCTACCTCGCGGGCGGCGTCTCCGGCGCTCACCTCAACCCGGCCGTCACCGTCGGCCTCGCCATCCAGGGCGGCACGGAGTGGGGCGACGTACCGCTCTACCTGGTGTCGCAGCTGTTCGGCGCCATGATCGGCGCCGCACTCGTGTGGATCACGTACTACGGGCAGTTCCAGGCCCACCTCACCGACCGTGAGCTCGTCGGCGGCCCCGGTGCTCAGGACACGGCCGTCGCGGACAAGCAGCTGGCTCAGGCTGCGCAGCAGTCCGGCGAGCCCGGCCCGGTGCTCGGCATCTTCTCCACGGCTCCGGAGATCCGGAAGGCCGCGCAGAACCTCGCCACCGAGATCATCGCCACTGTGGTGCTCGTTCTGGCGATCCTCACGCAGGGCCTGAACAACGAGGGCAACGGCCTCGGCCCACTCGGCGCGATGGTCGTCGCCTTCGTGGTCGTCAGCATCGGCCTGTCCCTCGGTGGCCCCACCGGTTACGCCATCAACCCGGCTCGTGACCTCGGCCCCCGTATCGTCCACGCCCTGCTGCCGTTGCCCAACAAGGGCGGCTCGGACTGGAGCTACGCCTGGGTGCCGGTCGTCGGCCCGCTGATCGGCGGTGCCCTCGCGGGCGGCATCTATAACGTCGCCTTCGTCTGACCGATCGGGCCCGGCGGCCGGACTGGAACCGGCCGCCGAGCCCGCACCGCACCGCCGTACCAAAGACCTTTGGAGCACACAGTGACCGACGCACACACCACCGGGACCCACTCCCACGGCGCAGGCGCCCATTCCCACGGCGCAGGGCCGTTCATTGCCGCGATCGACCAGGGCACGACCTCGTCCCGCTGCATCGTTTTCGACACGGACGGCCGGATCGTCTCGGTCGACCAGCGCGAGCACGAGCAGATCTTCCCCAAGCCGGGCTGGGTCGAGCACGACGCCAAGGAGATCTGGGCCAACGTCGAGAGCGTGGTCGCCGGGGCCGTCGCCAAGGCCGGGATCACCTCCGCCGACGTCAAGGCGATCGGCATCACCAACCAGCGTGAGACCACGCTGCTGTGGGACAAGAACACCGGCGAGCCGGTGCACAACGCCATCGTCTGGCAGGACACCCGCACCGACGCCCTCTGCCGAGAGCTCGGCCGCAACGTCGGCCAGGACCGGTTCCGGCGCGAGACCGGCCTGCCGCTCGCCTCGTACTTCGCGGGCCCGAAGGTGCGCTGGCTGCTCGACAACATCGAGGGCCTGCGCGAGCGCGCCGAGCGCGGCGACATCCTCTTCGGCACCATGGACTCCTGGGTCATCTGGAACCTGACCGGCGGCGTCGACGGCGGCCACCACGTCACCGACGTCACCAACGCCTCCCGCACCCTCCTGATGAACCTCAACGAGATGGCCTGGGACGAGCGCATCCTGGCCTCGATGGACATCCCGGCCGCGGTCCTGCCGGAGATCAAGTCCTCCGCCGAGGTCTACGGCACCGCCAAGGGCGGCGCCCTCGACGGCGTGCCCGTCGCCTCCGCGCTCGGCGACCAGCAGGCCGCGCTCTTCGGCCAGACCTGCTTCGACACGGGCGAGGCCAAGTCGACGTACGGCACCGGCACGTTCATGCTGATGAACACCGGGGACAAGCCCGTCAACTCGTACAACGGCCTGCTCACCACGGTCGGTTACCAGATCGGCGACCAGAAGCCGGTCTACGCGCTCGAGGGCTCGATCGCCGTCACGGGCTCCCTGGTGCAGTGGATGCGCGACCAGATGGGCCTGATCCAGTCCGCCGCCGAGATCGAGACGCTCGCGTCCTCGGTCGAGGACAACGGCGGCGCCTACTTCGTCCCGGCCTTCTCCGGCCTGTTCGCCCCGTACTGGCGCTCCGACGCCCGCGGTGTGATCGCCGGTCTGACCCGGTACGTCACCAAGGCGCACATCGCCCGCGCCGTGCTCGAGGCCACCGCCTGGCAGACCCGTGAGATCACCGACGCCATGACCAAGGACTCCGGCGTCGACCTCGCGGCCCTCAAGGTCGACGGCGGCATGACCTCCAACAACCTGCTGATGCAGACGATCTCCGACTTCACGGACGCGCCCGTGGTGCGCCCGATGGTCGCCGAGACGACCTGCCTCGGTGCGGCCTACGCCGCCGGCCTCGCCGTCGGCTTCTGGCCGGACACCGACGCCCTGCGCGCCAACTGGCGCCGGGCCGCCGAGTGGACCCCCCGCATGGACCCGCAGCAGCGGGCCCACGAGTACAAGAACTGGCTCAAGGCCGTCGAACGGACCATGGGCTGGCTCGACGAGGAATCCGCCGAGGACTGAGCCGGTCCGAACCGGCCCTCGGCCTCGATGAGGACGAGCTGACGAGGAGCACACCACCATGACCACCCCCACCCTGCAGAGCGGCCCGGCTTACCCCTCGCTCGGGCTGCACCCGGCGGGCGGTTCGATACCCAGCCGCGCCGAGACCCGTGAACAGCTGGCCAAGGCGACGTACGACCTGCTCGTGATCGGCGGCGGCATCCTGGGCATCTCCACCGCCTGGCACGCCGCGCAGGCCGGGCTGCGGGTGGCCCTGGTGGACGCCGGTGACTTCGCCGGTGCCACCTCGTCGGCCTCCTCCAAGCTGCTCCACGGCGGCCTGCGTTACCTGCAGACCGGCGCCGTGAAGCTGGTCGCGGAGAACCACTTCGAGCGGCGTGCGGTCTCCCGCCAGGTAGCGCCGCACCTGGCCAACCCGCTCACCTTCTACCTGCCGGTGTACAAGGGCGGCCCGCACGGCGCGGCCAAGCTCGGTGCGGGCGTCTTCGCCTACTCCGCCCTGTCGGCCTTCGGCGACGGCGTCGGTCACCTGCTCTCGCCCGCCAAGGCCGCGCAGGACGTGCCGGAGCTGCGCACCGACAACCTCAAGGCCGTGGCCGTGTACGGCGACGACCAGATGAACGACGCCCGCATGGCCCTGATGACGGTCCGCGCCGCCGTCGAGGCCGGTGCGGTCGTCCTCAACCACGCCGAGGTCACCGGCCTTCGCTTCACCGAGGGCCGGGTCAGCGGCGCCGACCTCAAGGACCGTACGTCCGGCGACGAGTTCGGCGTCAACGCCCGCCTGGTGCTCAACGCCACCGGCCCCTGGGTGGACCACCTGCGCAAGATGGAGGACGCGAACGCGGCGCCGTCCATCCGCCTCTCCAAGGGCGCCCACCTGGTGCTCAAGCGCACCGCCCCGTGGAAGGCCGCGCTGGCCACCCCGATCGACAAGTACCGCATCACGTTCGCCCTGCCGTGGGAGGACATGCTGCTTCTCGGTACGACGGACGAGGAGTTCGAGGGCGACCCGCGCGACGTCGCCGTCAACGACAAGGACGTCACGCAGATCCTCGACGAGGCCGCGTTCTCGATCCGGGACCAGCAGCTGTCCCGCGACCTGATCACGTACTCCTTCGCCGGTCTGCGAGTCCTCCCGGGCGGCCCCGGCGACACCTCGAAGGCCAAGCGCGAGACGGTCGTGACCGAAGGCAAGGGCGGCATGCTGTCGGTCGCGGGCGGCAAGTGGACGACCTTCCGCCACATCGGCCGTACGATCATGAACAAGCTGGCCGAGCTGCCCGGGCACCCGCTCGGCGAGGGCATGCAGCCGATCTCGCAGCTGCCCAAGAAGCTTCCGCTGCCGGGCATTTCGAACCCGAACGCCGTCACGCACCGGCTGCTCGTCGATGGTGTCGACGGCGCGTCCGGCCCGCAGATGGCCGAGGACACCGCGCGCCACCTGGCCACGCACTACGGCTCGCTCTCCTTCGACATCGCCCGCCTGGCCAACGAGGACCCGGCCCTGGCCCAGCGGATCCACCCGGACGCCCCGGAGATCTGGGCCCAGGTCGCCTACGCCCGGGACCACGAGTGGGCCGAGACCGCGGACGACGTGCTGCGCCGCCGTACCACCCTGACGATCCGCGGCCTGGCCACGGACGAGGTGCGGGGCAAGGTGCAGTCGATGCTCGACGGCAAGAAGTGACGCTCCAGTAGGGGCAGTTGTCTCTCATAAGGGCAGTTGTAAAGGGCGGTCGCCATGGGTGACCGCCCCTTACGCATGCTCGGGCACTACTTCTTACGCGTCCAAAAACTGACCGTTTCGCGCCACTGCGTGAACAGCGCCGCGTCGCCGAAGACCGCCACATCACTACCGCCATCGCCGTCGCCGTCTCCGCCGCCGTCGCCGTCGCCGTCGAGGTCACGGCGGTCGTAGACGAGCAGGAGCAGTTCGGCGGCCGGGCCGCGCACGGCGACCGTGGCCTTCTCGTGCGCGCGCCGCAATGCGATGTCCGGCCCGGACAGGTCGAGCAGCCACTCCCCCGACTCGACCGACTCGACCGCCTCGCCCGTCTCCGCCGGTGCGGCGTCGGTGGCGTGCAGGTGCAAGGTCCGTCCCGGCGCGAGGAGTTCACGGCGGGCCTCCGGCTCGGCCGCCTGCGGCAGCACGCTCATCGCCATCCACTCGTCCAGGCCGATCAGCGCCGCGGCCGGTTCGAGGCGGTACGGGGCGCCCGCGGCCCGCGCCGCGTCGTACCGGTGCACCATCGCCTCGACGGCCAGGCGCCGGGCCCAGAACAACGGGGTGCGCGGCGGTGCGGGCGCCCACACCGGCGCGTCCGCGGGGGCTTCGCGCAGTGCCGCTACGAGTCGGCCCGCGGTCCCGGTCAGCCACTCCGTGAGGACGCCGGGGTCCTTGTCGTCGTGGCCCGTCACGTCGTTCACCAGGTCGTCGTGCGGTACGGGAGCCGTGGCACGCGTACGGACGGCGAGTTCGGCCCACTGCTGTGTGCCGCCGATGTGGCGCAGCAGGTTCCCGAGGTTCCAGCCGGGCAGGGTCGGGACCGGCAGCGTCAGATCGGCGTCCCGCACGACGGAACACAGGAGTCCGGTCTGGTCGAGGATCGTGGAGCAGCAATCTTCGATTCCTGCGGGGTCACTCATGGCGCCACGGTAGCCCCATAATGCCCTTGATACATCGGACATTTGCTTGTCTGTGCTTGCCTGCGCTTGCCTATGCTTGCCTGCGTTTGTCTGCGTTTCCGTCTGAGTTGACCGGAGGTCGGGCGATGGCCGTCACCGACGAGGCGATCGAGAAGATCAAGGGCATGATCGTCTCGGGTGCGCTGCGGCCGGGCGACCGGCTGCCCAAGGAGAGCGAACTCGCCGCCGAGCTTGGCCTGTCCCGGAACTCGCTGCGCGAGGCGGTGCGCGCCCTGGCCCTGATCCGGATCCTCGACGTGCGGCAGGGCGACGGCACGTACGTCACAAGTCTGGATCCGCAACTGCTCCTTGAGGCGCTGAGCTTCGTGGTCGACTTCCACCGTGACGACACGGTGCTCGAGTTCCTCGCGGTACGGCGGATCCTGGAACCGGCAGCCACGGCGCTGGCCACCGCGCACATCGCCGAGGCCGAACTAGACGGTCTCGGCGCCCAGTTGGAGGCCCTGGGTCCGGCGCCCTCGGTGGCCGAGCTGGTCGCCTGCGACCTGGAGTTCCACCGCCGCATCGTGCGCTCCTCGGGCAACTCGGTGCTCTGCTCGCTGTTGGACGGCCTGTCGGGGCCGACCACGCGGGCCCGGCTCTGGCGCGGGATCACCCAGGAGGACGCGGTCAGCCGGACGCTGCACGAGCACCGGATGATCCTGACCGCGCTGCGGGACCGGGACGCGGAGGCGGCCAGGTCGTGGGCGACGGTGCATATCGCGAGCGTGGAGCAGTGGTTGCGCTCCAGTTTGTGACATTGAACATCGGACGTTTACGGCATCGCTCTCCAATCGCCCGGAGAGCCAGCAAAGACTCCGTACAGAAGCGCTCCGGACGTGCACGGGGGCTGCGGTGGCCCCCTTGAGACGCCGTAAGGTTGAGGCGTACGTAAGGCACGTCGGAAGGAGGCACTGGGTGATCGAGCTCGAGGGGGTTCCCGAGCTGGTCGACCCGGTCATGGTGGCCGCGTTCGAGGGCTGGAACGACGCCGGCGACGCCGCCTCCGCCGCGGTCGCGCACCTGGACAAGGAGTGGAAGGGCGAGGTGTTCGCGGCGCTCGACGCCGAGGACTACTACGACTTCCAGGTCAACCGCCCGACGGTCTGGCTGGACGGCGGCGTCCGCAAGATCACCTGGCCGACGACGCGCCTCTCCGTGGTCCGGGTGGGCGGCGACAAGCCCCGCGACCTGGTCCTGGTCCGGGGCATCGAACCGTCCATGCGCTGGCGCTCGTTCTGCAACGAACTGCTCGGCTTCGCGCACGAGCTGGGCGTGGAGATGGTGGTGGTCCTGGGCGCGCTGCTCGGCGACACCCCGCACACCCGGCCGGTGCCGGTCAGCGGCGTCACCTCCGACCCGGACCTGGCGCGCACCATGAACCTGGAGGAGACCCGGTACGAGGGCCCGACGGGCATCGTCGGCATCCTCCAGGAGGCGTGCACGCACGCGGGCGTCCCGGCGGTGTCGCTGTGGGCGGCCGTGCCGCACTACGTGTCGCAGCCGCCGAACCCGAAGGCGACCCTGGCCCTGCTCAACCGGCTCGAGGACCTGATCGGCCTGCGCATCCCGCTGGGCGAGCTGGCGGAGGACGCCCGGGCCTGGCAGCTCGGCGTGGACCAGCTGGCCGCCGAGGACAGCGAGGTCGCGGAGTACGTCCAGACGCTCGAGGAGGCGCGGGACACCGCGGAGCTGCCCGAGGCGTCCGGCGAGGCCATTGCCCGTGAGTTCGAGCGCTATCTGCGCCGCCGTGACGGCGGGCCTGGCCCGGGGCCGGGTGCGGGGCCCGGGCACGCGACGGAGAGCGGCGACGGCAGTTCATCGTTCCTGCGGGACAGCCCGAGCGGCCGCACCAGGCCGCGCCGGCTCCCGGCCGAGCAGCCGCCGACGCCCCCGGAGACGTCCCAGGAACCGGAGGGCGGAGACTCCCCGTCCGACGGCGATACGCCGACGGACGGACCGGCCGAGGACTAGGTCCTTTCTCGCTCCCTGGCGGGGTGTCAACTGCCTTTGACACCCCGCCACATCACCTCTTCCTACGGGGCCTTTACCGCTCATGGCGCGCCTTCGGAGCGTTGCGAACCTTCGGACGCAGTACGGGGCCGGACGGATCAGTCCCGTCCGGCCCCGTACTTCTGTGGAGACGTACTCCTGTGCGCCGTACTTATGCAGCCGTACTTGTGCAGCAGTACTTAAGTAGAGCGGGTCACAGCGCCACGCCGAGCAGTGCGTCCACGGCGCGCGACACCACGCCGGGCGCCCCCTCGTCCGTGCCGCCGGTGGCGTCCTGGGCGGCGGCCCAGCGGTCGACGGCCGCGAGCGCGGCGGGCGAGTCGAGGTCCTCGGCGAGCGCCGCGCGGATCTCCTCGACTACGGCGTCCGCGCTCGGCCCGTCGGGCCGCGAGACGGCGGCGCGCCAGCGGCCGAGCCGGGCCACGGCGTCCTCGAGCACCTGATCGGTCCACTCCCAGTCGGCGCGGTAGTGGTGGGCGAGCAGCGCGAGCCGGATCGCGGCCGGGTCGACGCCGTCGCGGCGCAGCTGGGAGACGAAGACGAGGTTGCCCTTGGACTTGGACATCTTCTGGCCGTGCAGGGCGACCATCCCGGCGTGCACATACGCCTTGGCGAAGGGGTGTTCGCCGGTCAGGGCCTGGGCGTGCGAGGCGCCCATCTCGTGGTGCGGGAAGGCGAGGTCGGAGCCGCCGCCCTGGATGTCGAAGCCCATGCCGAGGTGGTCGAGGGCGATGGCCACGCACTCGATGTGCCAGCCGGGGCGGCCGCGGCCGAGGCTGCCGCCGTCCCAGCTGGGCTCGCCCTCGCGGGCGGCCATCCAGAGCATCGGGTCGAGCGGGTTCTTCTTGCCGGGCCGCTCGGGGTCGCCGCCGCGTTCCGCGGAGAGCGCCTTCATGGTGGCGGCGTCGTAGTGGGAGACCTCACCGAAGTGGGCATCGGACTCGACGGAGAAGTAGGTGTCACCGTCGAGTTCATAGGCGGCGCCGATGTCGCGGAGCCGCTCGACGAGGGGAACGATCCCGGGTATCGCCTCGACCGCGCCGATGTAGTGCTGCGGCGGCAGCATCCGCAGGGCGGTCATGTCCTCGCGGAACAGTGCCGTCTCGCGCTCGGCGAGTGCGGTCCAGTCGATGCTGTCGCGCACGGCCCGCTCGAGGAGGGGGTCGTCCACGTCGGTCACGTTCTGGACGTAGTGAACCTGCCGCTTGGTGTCGAGCCACACGCGCTGAACGAGGTCGAACGCGTTGTAGGTCGCCGCGTGACCCATGTGGGTCGCGTCGTACGGGGTGATGCCGCAGACGTAGATACGGGCGACGGGACCGGGGTCGAGGGTGACGAGCCCACCGGTCGCGGAGTCGTGGATGCTGAGGTCGCGGCCCTTGCCAGGCAGGGCGGGGACCTCGGTAGCGGGCCAGGCATGCATGGTTCGAGCGTAACCGGATGCATGTTCCGGATACGAACCGGACCGGTGCTCTTGGCCGGTTCGGCCCTCTTGCGCATTGGCCGGAAAAGTGCAGGGGCCCGATCAGGTACGGGCCGCTCCGGGTGGATGCGGGGAGCGCTACACCGGGGGCCAGGGGATCGCCGGCCAGGTGCCGCTGGGCGCCGGGTGCCGCCCGTCGGTCCGGAGTCCGGCCACGCGTTCGCGCAGCGCGGTCAGCTCGGTCTCGGTGATCAGCTTGCCGAGGCGGGTGGCGAGCGCTTCGCCGGGGGCGAGCGCGGCGTCGAGGGCGCCGAGCACCGTCACCGCCTCATCGGTGAGCGGCTCTCCGGCCCAGCCCCACAGCAGGGTGCGCAGCTTGTCCTCGACGTTGAAGGTGACGCCGTGGTCGATGGCGTAGATCCGGCCGTCGGGCGCGGGCAGCAGGTGGCCGCCCTTGCGGTCGGCGTTGTTGATCACCGCGTCGAGCACGGCGAGGCGGCGCAGGCGCGGGTCGTCGGCGTGTACGAGGAGCGCGGTGCGGCCCTCCTCGACCTCGGCGAAGCCGATGGCCTTCCAGCCGTCCTCGGGCTCCTCGCGGTCCACGAGCGCGAGCAGGCCGGGTGTGCCGTCCTGCGGTGCGGGCTCGATCCACAGCTGGCACATGCCTTCGCCGTACGGGCCGTCGCGCAGCACGGTCGGCGGCACCAGGTCCCAGCCGGTGGCCCGGGAAACCTCGTACGCCGCGACCTCACGCTGGGCGAGCGTCCCGTCGGGGAAGTCCCACAGGGGCCGCTCCCCGGCGACGGGTTTGTACACGCAGTCGGCGCGCTCGCCCTCGTACGCGACCGTGCAGTGGAGTACCGCGTTCGACGCCCCGGCGATACGGCCGTTGACGGTGAGTTCGCCGTGGGTGAGCAGGGTGAGCGGATCGACAGCGGCTCCGGCGCCGCCTGCCACCGGGCTCACAGGCCGCGACGGTATCCGTTCTGACGCGGGCATACGTGTCCTTCCGGGTCGAGCGGCAGGCTGCACAGGGGGCACGGCGGGCGGCCGGCGTTCACGACGTCCAGGGCGCGCTTGGCGAAGGCCCTGGCCTGTGCGCCGGTGAGCCGGACCCGCAGCATGGGCGGGCCGTTCTCGTCGTCCTGCAGCAGTCGCTCCTCGGCCTCGGCGAGGTCCTCGTCGTCCTCGGCCTCGAGCTCGACGAGGGCCTGGGCCTCCACCACCATGAGCTGTTCGTCGCCGTCCCAGGCGAGGGCCATGGTGCCGACCCGGAACTCCTCCTCGACGGGTGCGTCCAGAGGGGCGCTGTCGGCGATCTCGGTGGGCGCCACGGCGGGTACGGGGGCGCTGCCGCCGCTGCGCCGCACCACCTCGTCCAGCAGCTCGTCCATGCGCTCGGCGAGCGCGGCGACCTGCGTCTTCTCCAGGGACACGCTGGTGACGCGGCCGCCGCCCGACGCCTGGAGGAAGAACGTTCGGCGTCCGGGGAGCCCGACGGTACCGGCCACAAAGCGTTCCGGCGGGTCGTAGAGGAACACCTGACGGGACACGTCCTGGCCACTCCCTCGCTCTCTTAAGGTCCTGCGGAAGTCCGGGACCGGCTTTCAAGTGCTGCGGCCGGGGCCACAGTCGGACGTGTTCACCCTACTGCGGGTGGCGATCACGGTGCTCCCGCACCGCCGCCCACCGCGGCGTCGCCGGTATCGGGGGCGGGTTCACCGGCGGGCTTCTCGCGCGGTGCGAGGGACCCGAGGTCGCCGGTGTCGCCCAGGCGTACGAGGAAGGGGCGCAGCCTGGTGTAGCGGATGGCGGTGACCGAACACGGCTCTACAGAGATGCGCTGGAAAAGGTCCAGGTGGAGTCCGAGGGCGTCCGCGACAAGGGACTTGATGATGTCGCCGTGCGAGCACATCAGATAGACGGCGTCCTCGCCGAAGTCCCGCTCCACGCGCGCGTTCCACTCGCGTACCGCTTCGGCCGCGCGGTTCTGCATGGCCCGCATGGACTCGCCGCCAGGGAAGGCGGCCGCGGAGGGGTGCCGTTGGACGACCTCCATCAGGGGCTCGTCGGCGAGTTCGGCGAGCTTGCGGCCGGACCAGTCGCCGTAGTCGCACTCGCCGATGCGCTCCTCGCTGTGCAGGACGAGTTCGGGGCGGGCGGCGAGCAGCGGCGCGAGGGTTTCGTGGCAGCGCTGCAGGGGGCTGGTGACGGCGGTGGCGAGGGGGACCTCGGCGAGCCGTGCGGGCAGCGCCGCCGCTTGGGTGCGGCCGTGCTCGTCGAGGCCGACGCCCGGTGTCCAGCCGGCGAGCAGCCCGGCGGTATTGGCGGTGGACCGTCCGTGCCGGAGAAGGATCAGCGTGGGCATGACCTCACCCTAGGGCCTGAGGCTCGGGGTGTGGGCGGCGCGTGGGGTACAGAAGGAGGGCCGCCGTGGCCGCGGTAGCCCTAGGGCGGGGCCCGGTCCGGGCGTCAGGCGAATTCGGGCGCCGGTGCAGCGGGCCCGCCGAGGGCGTTGCGTCGCTCGGGCATCTTCAGGGACACCATCCGCCGCAGCCCACCGGCCCGCTCGTACGCGTATACGCCGTGGATTCCGGCGGCGAGCGGCTTCGCCTTGGCCTTGGGCCAGCCCAGGATGCGGCCCATGTGGTCCATGACGGCGAGGCTGACGTCCCGGTAGATGGCGATCTCGGCGCGTGCGCTCTCGTGCAGGACGCGCTGGATGGTACGGCCGTGCCCGGCGTACGCGAACCTCAGGAGCTCCTCGTGGCAGTACGCGAGGTGGTTGTCCTCGTCGCTGGAGATCATCCTGACCGCGCGGCCGACGTCGGGGTGGTCGCCGAAGTACCGGCGGAGTATCCGCATCTGCTCGGAGGCGCGTTGTTCGGTGACCCTGCTGTGGGCGAGGTAGATGATGATGTCCCGTTCGGTGAGCGGACCGTCGCTGTTGAGGAGTTCGTGGGCGACGCCGATGCCGTTCCTCTCCAGGAGCATCGTGTAGTCGGTCTCGGGCGGGACCTCGCACGGGTCGAGTCCGCGCTTCTTCAGTAGCGCGTTGAAGATCCGTCCGTGCTTGTCCTCGTCCGCGCCGTGGCGGACGATCTTGGGGGCGAGATCGCGGCGGCTGTCCGGGACGAGCGCGGCGATCCGGCCGTTCTCCCAGCCGCCCTGTGCCTCGCCGCTGGCCGCGATGGAGCAGAACAGCCGGAAGGACTCGTCGTGGTTGAGGATCTCCTCGAAGAGACTCTTGGCCGAGAGCATCACTGCCACCTCCGTGCAGGGGTCCGCAAGTGACGAGTCAAATGCGGTACGGGGTGGTGGGCAACACGGGTGCCGCCGTGGCGCCGCCGAACGGTGGACGCGGTGGCCCGCTCCCGTGCGGCGGCCGGGTCCCTCCTACGGCGCCCGGGCCGTAACCGCCCGGGCGGAGCGGCGTTGATACGAATGACGGCCGTGGCGGGGAAGACCCCCGAGCCCCCACCACGGCCGCAGAGACGTCACTTCACCTTTTCGGGAAGCCCGCGCCCCCTGTGTTCTGTTGGGCCAGCTGTGTGCTGTTAGGCCAGTCCGGCCCGCTCCAGGGCTTCGGTTCCGGCGCGGAGCGAGGCAAGCCGCTCGTCGAGCGTGAAGCCGGACGGGGAGAGCGTCAGGGTGGTGACCCCGGCCTCGGCGTAGGCCCGCATCCGGTCGGCGATCCGGTCGACGGAACCGAGCAGCGTGGTCTGGTCGATCAGCTGCTGCGGTACTGCGGCGGCGGCGCCGTCCTTGTCTCCGGCGAGGTACTTGGCCTGGACCTCGGCGGCCTCCTTCTCGTAACCCATGCGCTGGGCAAGCTTGTTGTAGAAGTTCTGCTTGGGGCTGCCCATGCCGCCCACATAGAGCGCGGTGTACGGCCGGAACGTGTCGGCGAGCGTGTCGAGGTTCTTGTCCTCACCAACGGCCAAGGGCACGGTCGGGCACACGTCGAAGCCGTCCATCGTGAGGCCCGCCTTCTCGCGGCCCGCCCGGATGTGCCGGATGGCGGTGTCCTCGAGGTGGTCGGCGGAGGGGAAGATCAGCAGGGCGCCCTCGGCGATCTCGCCGGTCTGCTGGAGGTTCTTCGGGCCGATGGCCGCGATGTACAGCGGGATGTGCTCGCGGGCCGGGTGCACGGTGAGCTTGATCGGCTTGCCGGGGCCGTCGGGCAGCGGCAGTGTCCAGTGCTCGCCCTCGTACGAGAGGCGCTCGCGGCTCATCACCTTGCGCACGATTTCGACGTACTCCCGGGTGCGCGCCAGCGGCTTGTCGAACTTCACGCCGTACCAGCCCTCGGAGACCTGCGGCCCGGAGACGCCGAGGCCGAGCCGGAAGCGGCCGCCGGACAGGGTGTCGAGCGTCGCCGCCGTCATCGCGGTCATGGCCGGCTGCCGGGCCGGGATCTGGAAGATGGCCGAGCCGACGTCGATCCGCTCGGTCTGCGCGGCGACCCAGGCGAGGACGGTGGCGGCGTCCGAGCCGTACGCCTCCGCGGCCCAGCAGACCGCGTAGCCGAGCCGGTCGGCCTCCTTGGCGACGGCGAGATTGTCGGCGTCCATCCCGGCGCCCCAATAGCCGAGGTTGATCCCGAGTCGCATGCCGGTCCCCTTACTGATCACTGAACGGATCCATGGCGGATCACTGAACGGATGACGGACTGATTACCCAGTGGTAACGAGCGTGCCGGTCGGACTCTAACGCGCGGGGTCCTGATCCGTCAGTGCCCGTCAGGGCCCGGTTATCCACAGGGCAACACGCGTACGACACGTCACCAGTAATCTCAGCGCCCATGGAGCAGAGGCATCTTGGCCGCACCGGCCTGCGTGTGTCCCGGATCGGACTCGGCACCCTTACCTGGGGCCGGGACACCGACGAGCGCGACGCCGCCGACCAGTTGAAGGCCTTCTGGGAGGAGGGCGGCACCCTCGTCGACACCGCCGACGTGTACGGCGGCGGTGAGGCCGAGTACGTCCTCGGGCAGCTCCTGGAAGGGTTCGTGCCCCGGCGCGAGCTGGTCATCGCGACCAAGGCGGGCAGCGTGCCGGACCCCGACCGGCGGTTCGACGGCTCGCGCGGCCACCTCCTCGCCGCGCTCGACGCCTCGCTCCAGCGGCTCGGCACGGATTACGTCGACCTCTGGCAGGTGCACGCGTACGACGAGGCGACACCGCTCGAGGAGACCCTGCAGGCCCTGGACCTGGCGGTGGCCAGCGGCCGCGCCCGCTATGCCGGGGTGTCCAACTTCTGCGGCTGGCAGCTGGCCAAGGCGGCGACCTGGCAGCTGGCCGCTCCCGGGGTGCGCACCCGGCTCGCCAGTACGCAGATGGAGTACTCCCTGCTACAGCGCGGTGTCGAACGCGAAGTACTGCCCGCCGCGCTCGACTTGGGCGTCGGCCTGCTGCCGTCCTCACCGCTCGGGCGCGGCGTCCTGACCGGGAAGTACCGGCACACCACCCCACCCGACTCGCGGGGCGCCTCCGAACACATGGCGCCGTTCGTCGCCCCGTACCTCGACGAGGCGGCCAGCCGCATCGTGGACGCGCTCGCGACAGCCGCCGACGGACTCGCGGCGACGCCGCTCCAGGTGGCGCTCGCCTGGGTACGGGACCGGCCGGGCGTCGCCGCCCCGATCGTCGGCGCGCGCAACGCGCAGCAGCTCACGGCGGCATTGTCAGTGGAGACGCTTAGTCTTCCTGACGAGATCTGCCAGGCGCTCGACGACGTGTCGGCGCCGGTGCACCGCTACCCCGACCAGGACTGGAGCACGTTGTGAGGACGAAGTCCGCCGCCGCGGAAGAACCCGGGACGGACACCACGGCACCCACCCCGGCCACCCCCACCGCCACCGCATCCGGTGACGAGACCGGGACGGGTGCGCGCGGGCGCGCGCTGACGGCCGAGGGGGCTGCGGCGGCCGGGGAAGCTGGTGTCGGCGGTGCTGGGAGCGGTGCCGGGGGTTCCGGGGGTTCCGGGGGTTCCGGGGGTTCCGGCAACCCCAACAGCGAGGGGAGCGCGGGCGGCACAGCTGCCGACGGTGCACACGACGATGCTGTCGGCGGCGGTGACGGAGGCGAATCGGAGGGTTCCGACGTGGATGCGAGCGGGGGCGAGGGCGAGACCACTTGTGCGCTGGAGGGCGACGCCACCGGAACGGCCGAGAGCCGCGAGGCCGGTGGGGAGTCGGCGGCCGAGAGCAGCGAGGCCGTCGGGAGCTCCGCGGGCGAAGGCGGCGAGGCCAGTGGGGAATCGGCGGCCGAGAGCGGCGACGCCGACGAGAGCTCCGCGGGCCAGGGCGGCGAGGCCGGTGAGGCAACTGCGGCGGAGGGCAGCGACGCCGGTGGGGAATTCCCCACCGAGGGCGGCGAGGCCCTCGGGAGCTCCGCGGCCGACAGCGGCGAGGCCGACAGGGAAGCCGCGGCAGAGGACGGCGACACCGATGGCAAATTCCTGACCGAGAGCGACGACACCATCCGGAGCTCCGCGGCCGACAGCGGCGAGGCCGACAGGGAAGCCGCGGCAGAGGACGGCGACACCGATGGCAAATCCCCGACCGGGAGCGACGACACCATCCGGAGCTCCGCGGCCGAGAGCAGCGAGGCCGACAGGGAAGCCGCGGCAGAGGACGGCGACGCCGGTGGCGAATCCCCGACCGGGAGCGACGACACCATCCGGAGCTCCGCGGCCGACAGCGGCGAGGCCGACAGGGAAGCCGCGGCAGAGGGCAGCGACGCCGGTGGCGAATCCCCGACCGAGGGCGACGACGCCGACGGCAGCTCCGCAGGCCAGGGCGGCGACGCCGGTGAGGCGTCCGCGGCGGAGTTGAGCGAGGCGGAGGCTGAGTTGGCTGCGCAGCAGGAGCTGCGGAGGCGGATCGAGCAGCGGAAGGCCGAGCGGGGTGGGCCGGTCGAGAGTGGGGCCAAGCTGAGCGGGACGGCCGCCGATCTGCTTGCCGCGGTCCGCGCCGTGGAGGCCGGTGAGAAGCCGCCGAGCACCGTGTTCAGCGAGCCGGAGCCCGCGCGGCGGCGCCCCGCGCCCGAGCCCGTCCGGCGCCCGCAGCCGACCGCCCCGGCCGAGGCTCCGCCGCCCGACGTCGAGGCGGTGGCCGCGGTGCGCTCCGTCCTCACCCGGGGCGGCGCGCCCGAGACCCTCGCCCCGCAGGTCACGTCGGTGCTCGGCGAGGGCGCCGACAGCCAACTCCAGGAGGACCCCTGGCAGTTGCTGCGGGTCCCCGGCGTCCGGCCCGAGCAGGCCGACGGCTTCGCACGGGCCCTGCTCGGCGAGGCCTGTGGACCCGGCGATGAGCGCAGGGGGCGCGCCCTCACCGTATGGCTCCTGGAGCAGGCCGCCCTCGCCGGGCACACCGCGCTGGAGGCGCCCGCGCTCGAAGCGGCGCTCACCCAGCGCTCGGTGCCGGATCCGGACGCGGCGGTGCAGAGCGCCGTCACCGAGGGGGATGTGCTGGTCTTCCAGGACGCACTCGACGCCCCTCAGCCGGTGCGCCCGGCGGCGGAGAGCGCGGCGGACGGCGAGGAAACGGAAGCGGAGGCCGAGGTCCCGGTGCGGGTTCTGGTCGGCCTCGAGCGGTACGCCCTGGCCGAGGAGAGCCTGGCCGACGGCCTGGCCCGGATCGTGAACTCGCTGGCGAAGGACGGCAGTCCGGACGAGGGCGCCCCGGGGCCGGACGCATGGGAGTCCACCGCGTCGGCCGCCAAGGGCTCGGCGGCCGAGCTGATCCGCGCCGTCGCGGGCCACGGACTCGTCCTGCACTCCGGCGGCGAAGCGGCCCGGGCCGAGCCCGCGGCCCTCGTCGCCGCGGCACGCGACCTCGGCCTGCGCGTCTGGGCCGCCACCCACACCGAGGACGGCCAACACCGCTTTGCGGCCCTGATCCCGGGGACAGGCGCCGGGGCCCGGGACCACGCCTCTGGCGCACCCGGCACCCACGGCACCCCAGGCGCCCCGGGCGCCCCCGGCACGGAGACCGCGGGAAGCAGCCCAGCCCACGCTGGCCAGGCCGGCCCGGACAGCCGTCCAGCCAGCCCCGACAGCCCTGACAGCACCGACAGCAGCACCGACAGCCCTGACACCGACGTAACCGCGACCGTCGCCGGGCTGCTGGCCGGAGCCGAGGGTCCGGGCCGCGACGCCGACGGGGCGCTCGCGCTGGATCTGCTCGTCGTCCTTGACGCGCCCCAACTGGACGTCGAGACCGCGGCGATGCTCGTCGAGTCGCTGCCGGACGGGGCGCGTCTGGTGCTCAGCGGCGACCCCGGCGTGCTGTGGTCGGCCGGGCCCGGCCGGGTCTTCGCCGACCTCCTGGCCGCCCGTACCTGCCCGTTCGTGGTGTCCCGTACGCCGGATCCTGGGCCCATCGGCGAGCTGGTCTCGGGGATCGGTGTCGGCGAGCTGACGCAGGTCGAGGCGCCGGGCAAGGAGGTCGTGATCGTCCCCGTGCGGGACGCGGGCGAGGCGGTGCACCGCACGGTGCAGCTCGTCGCGGACTCGGTGCCCCGGGCCTTCGGGATCCCCGCCGACGGCACCCAGGTGATCACGGTCGGGCACGGCGGCGCCGCCGGGACGCGGGCGCTGAACGCTGCCCTGAAGGAGCGCCTCAACCCCGGCCCCGGCCGGTTCGGCGGCTTCGACGCGGGGGACCGTGTGGCGTACACCCCGGCACCCGGACGCACCCGGCCGGGCCGCGTGGTGGGCGCCGATGCGGAAGGGCTCCGCCTCGACTGCGCGGGCACGCCCGTGCACGTACCGAAGGAGCGGGTGGAGCGGACGGTGCGGCACGGCTGGGCACTCACCGCACACCAGGCGGTGGGCCGCCGCTGGCCGGCCGCGGTCGTGGTGCTGCCCGGCGACGCGGCCGGTGGCCTGACCCGCTCGTGGGTGTACACGGCCTTCGGCCGCGGCGAACGCCACCTCTCCGTCGTCCACGGGGTGGAGGGTGCCCTGGCCGAGGCGGTGGCGAACACCCCGGCGAAGCCCCGCACAACCCGCCTTCCGGTCCTCCTCCGGGGCCAGGAGAGCCAGCAGACCCCGCAGCCGCAGGGTTAGGAGCACGCGCGGGGCGGCCCCGGAAGGTCAGCCGGGCGGGTACGGCATCGGCCGACCGTAACGACGACTCCGGGCCGCCCACGGCCCCGTGCCCCGTGCCGCGTGCCCCGGGGGTACGGACGGACAACCCCCGGGGCGCGGCAGCGGCCGAGGACGAGCCTCAGCGATCCACCGCCGAAGGCTCCAGATCAGGTCCGTCCGGCTCATCCCGGCCATCCCGGTCGTCCCGGTCATCGGGGCCGAAGGACATCGCCCTGAGACCGTCGTCGTCCTCGTCGAAGACCGCGCTCACGTCGAAGCGGCAGACGATGCGTTCCGGGTCGGCGTCCTCGAAGGGGGTCTCCAGCCACTCCCCCGGCTCGGGTGCTGCGTCGGCCGCCGTCACCCAGACCGTGGAGTCGCCCTCCGAGAGGCCGAACTCCTTGTGCCGGGAGGCGATTTCGTCCGGTTCGAACTCGCCGAAGAGGACGCCGAGCGCCGCGTGCGCGCTGTCGCCGACGACGGCCGCGGTCGCGCCCGTCGCCGTGTCCGCGTCCAGGTCGGCGACCCGCTGCGCCTGGGCGCGGAGCCGCTGCGGCTCCACCACCGTGTAGTCCCGGCGGATGAGCACGCTCAGGGCGGTCGGCTCCTCCGGGCCGGTGTAGGCGGGCAGCCCCTCCTCTGCGCCGGGGATCTCGAAGGGCGTCACCTCGTCGTACCGGTCGTAGAGCAGCTCGTCGTACGCCTCGGCCGCCGCGGCCAGCTCGTTGAACGCCTCGTAGACGTCCGGGTCGTCCTCCCCCGACCGGCGCTCGACGGCCTCGAGATGGGCGTCGAGCGCGGCCTTGACCGCCTCGGCGGCGGCACGTACCTCGGCAGCGCTGGGCTGCGCAGCATCAGACATAGTGCAGACGCTATCCGTACCTGGGCGTTGCCCGCACAATAGATGCGATGCCGGAATACGAATTTGTCGACCTGTACGTGCCGCGCGGGGTCTCCCGCAAGGAAGCGACGCGTCTGCTGACCGACCACGCCGAGTACGGACACTGGGAGTTGGACCGACTGCGCCTCCATCCGGACGGCAGTCGCAGGGTGCGGCTGCGCCGCCGGATCATCCGCCAGCTCCGCGCCACCTGGTGACGGCGGAGCGCACCCGGCTCCAGGAAAACCCAGGGGGAAAGAAACAACAGATCCGGGGAAAGAAACAAAGATCCAGGGGGACAAAGCAGACCCAGAGAACAAAAGAGGGCAGAAGGCAGCAAAGCGGAGTGGGTCCCTTCACGGGGACCCACTCCGTGGTCGTTCCTCTGACAGACCTGGGCCGTCTGAAAGGCCTAGGCCGCCTGCCGCGCCTTCCGGTACACGACCGCGCCCGCGAGCAGCAGCCCCGCGCTCAGCGGCACCGTGAGGCCGAGCGGCACGTCGACGCCGGTCCGGGCGAGCTCCGTGCGGGCCTCCGGCTGGGTGACGGTCTGCGTCCCCGGGGAGTTCGGGTCCATCGACCGGGGCTCACCCGGGCTGTGCGGCGACTCGCCGCCCGGACCGTGCGGCCCCTCGGGCCTCGGCTTCACGCGTTTACCGGGGTCACCGGGTTTACCGGAGTCATCGGGGTCATCGGAGTCACCAGGACCCCCGGGCCCCCCAGGGGCATCCTTGCCCGGCGGGTCGGGGTTGTCCTTGCCCGGCGGGTCGCCGGGAGTGCCATGGTCCGGCGGTTCCTCGGGGCTCCCGTTGTCCGGGGGGGTGGAGTCTCCCGTGCCATTGCCGCAGTCGTTGCCGGTGGTGGCGTTTCCGGCGCCGACCACCGAGACGCTGTTGCCGCAGGCGTTGACGGGGGCATCGACCGGCGCCTGCACATTGTTGCCCGAGCCGATCCCAGGGGAGTCGCTGGTCGACCCCTGCGCGCCGGAGTCGCCGCTGGACGACCCGGTCCCGTCGGATGTTCCGTCCTGGCCGCCCCCGGTGTTGCTGCACTCGTTGCCCGCCGCCGGGTTCAGCAGCCCCACCACGTTCACGGTGTTCCCGCAGACGTTCACCGGGACGTCGACGGGGGCCTGGGCGTTGTTGCCGCTGAGCACGCCGGGCGAGTTCGATGCACCGCCGTCGGCGCTCGCTCCCCCCGCTCCGTGCGCGTAGCCGCCGGTCACGGCGAGTACGCCGGTCGCGGCCGCCACAGTGAGCAGGCTCTTGCGCGTGCCCTGTCGCATAGGTTCTTCCTTTGCCTACTGGAATGCGCACGCCCCACGGACATGCGCCTCATACGCAGCGGCCCCGGAGTGCATGGCTCGCACTCCGGGGCCGACCGAACTCAGACCCTCATGGGGTGAGGCACAACGTCAGTGGTTGATGCAGTCGTTGCCGAAGGCGGGGTTCAGCAGCCCGATCACGGAGACCGTGTTGCCGCAGGCGTTCACCGGCACGTGAACGGGAACCTGAACCAGGTTGCCCGAGGCAACACCCGGGGACTTCACGGCGGCACCCTGAGCGCCCGAGTCGGCGACGGCCACGCCCGCGCCGGCGAGCACCAGACCACCAGTGGCAGCCGCAGCAGCGACGACCTTCTTGATCATTATTCCTCCTTGTTGGCAATGCAGTCCCAGCCGCGGACTGCACCACCTGTAACGAGGACGGAGGAACGGGGCTACGACCCGGCGGGCCCTTTCACCCGTTTCAGTCAATTGCGCACACGCTGGCGATTATTGGAGTTTCGTGTCACCGATCTGCTCGCTCTGCTCCGCCGGTCAGCTCGCGTCGATGAAGCGGTCGAGGACGCGTACGCCGAACTTCAGGCCGTCCACCGGAACCCGCTCGTCCACGCCGTGGAACATCCCGGCGAAGTCGAGCTCCGGCGGCAGTTGCAGCGGTGCGAAGCCGAAGCAGCGGATGCCGAGGTCGTCGAAGGACTTGGCGTCGGTGCCGCCGGAGAGCATGTACGGCACCGCCCGCGCGATCGGGTCCTCGGCCCCCAGCGCGGACTGCATGGCGTCCACGAGCTTGCCGTCGAAGTCGGTCTCCAGGGCCTTGTCGGCGTGCACGTCCTCGCGCCGCACGCGCGGGCCGAGGATCCGGTCGAGGTCGGCGAGGAACTCCTCCTCGTGGCCAGGCAGGAAGCGACCGTCGACATGGGCGGTGGCCTGGCCCGGGATCACGTTCACCTTGTAACCGGCGCCGAGTTGGGTGGGCGCGGCGGAGTTCCGCAGCGTCGCGCCGACCATCTTGGCGATGCCGCCGAGCTTGGCGAGGGTCTCCTCCATGTTCTCCGGGTCGAGCTCGGTGCCCAGGGCGTCGGAGAGCTCGTCGAGGAAGGAGCGCACGGTCTTGGTGACGCGCACCGGCCACTCGTGCCGGCCGAGGCGGCCGACGGCCTCGCACAGCTCCGTAATGGCGTTGTCCTTGTTGGTCATCGAGCCGTGGCCCGCTGTGCCGTCCACGGTCAGGCGCATCCAGTGCATGCCCTTCTGGGCGGTCTCGACGAGGTAGAGCCGCAGCTTCTCGTTGACGGTGAAGGAGAAACCGCCGACCTCGCCGATCGCCTCCGTCACGCCCTCGAAGAGCTCGGGGTGGTGGTCGACGAGATGGCGTGCGCCGTATGTACCGCCGGCCTCCTCGTCGGCGAGGAACGCGAGCACGATGTCCCGCGGCGGCTTGCGGCCGCTGCGCAGCCGGTCGCGTACGACCGCGAGCGTCATCGCGTCCATGTCCTTCATGTCGACCGCGCCACGGCCCCACACGCAGCCGTCGGCGATCTCGCCGGAGAACGGGTGGTGGGTCCAGTCCTGGGCGTTGGCCGGTACGACGTCGGTGTGACCGTGGATCAGAAGGGCCGGCCGCGACCGGTCCTCGCCCGCGATCCGGGCCACCGTCGAGGCCCGCCCCTGGTGGGACTCGAAGATCCGGGGTTCCAGGCCGACCTCGGCGAGCTTCTCGGCCACGTATTCGGCGGCCTTGCGCTCGCCGGGCCCCGAGTGGTCGCCGTAGTTGCTGGTGTCGATCCGGATCAGGTCGCGGCAGAGGTCGACGACCTCCTCCTCGCCGGAGACCGACGACGTCCTGACGTCCCTGCTCGACTCGCTCACGCTGTTCCTCCCGGGGGTGCGCTGGTGGTCCCCCTCATCCTCGCGCGCCGCGCCGCGCATCCCAAGGCCGGGCACCACCCGCAATGCGCCGTTCACAGAGCTGGCTGCGTGGTGGACGGGGCGACCGGGGTGTGATCGGAGGCCGCCGAATGTTTGCTATGGTTTTCCACGTCGCCGCGGGAAACCGCGGGTCACCGGTCCGGGTGGCGGAATGGCAGACGCGCTAGCTTGAGGTGCTAGTGCCCTTTATCGGGCGTGGGGGTTCAAGTCCCCCCTCGGACACAGATCACATCCCCCAGGGTCTCGTTGAGACCGTGGGGGATGTGTCGTTGTGCGGGCCGAGACTCCGTCAGGCCGCCGGCTGCTCAAGGCTCATGCTCGACTGCCGCACTTACGGCCGTGGCCCAGGCCCGCCTGCCTGCGGCGGGTGGGGAGCCGTGGTCGGCGGCGCGGTGTTCCCGTGCAGAATGAGCGGCATGTCTCGTCGTACGTCGCCACGCCCCTGCCCCTGTGGGCGGCCCGCCGCCTATCCGGAGTGCTGCGGTCGGCTGCACTCGGGCCGGGCCGTGGCCGCCACACCGGAGGAGCTGATGCGCTCCCGGTACGCCGCGTTCGCCGTCGGGGACGAGGCGTATCTGCTGCGCACCTGGCATCCGCGGACCCGACCGCCGCGGATCGAGTTCGGCGAGGGGCTGCGCTGGGTGGGCCTGGAGATCCTGGAGACCACCGAGGGCAGCGCGTTCCACAGCACGGGCACGGTGACGTTCCGCGCCCGCTTCACCGAGAGCGGACGGCCGGGCGCGCTGCACGAGCGCAGCCGGTTCGAGCGGGTGGACGGGGCGTGGGTGTACGTGGACGGCGACATCTTCGCCTAGGGCCCGGATGTCGGATGCGGAACGGAGAGGGAAACGGAGAGGACGGTCGGCCGATGGAGCCCGGGCGGGTCGTAGTGGTGATGGGCGTGACCGGGACGGGCAAGTCGACGGTCGGGCAGCTTCTCGCCGGGGAGCTGGATGTGCCGTACGCGGACGCGGACGCGTTCCACTCCGAGGCCAATGTCGCCAAGATGGCGTCCGGGGTTCCGCTCGACGACGCGGACCGGTGGCCGTGGCTCGATGCGATCGGCGCCTGGGCGCGGGACCGGGCCGGGCGCGGCGGAGTGGTGAGCTGCTCCGCGCTGAAGCGGAGTTACCGGGACCGGTTGCGGGCGGCGGCGCCGGGGCTTGTGTTTCTGCATCTGGCCGGGGACCGGGAACTGATCCGGGCACGGCAGGCGGCGCGGAAGGGGCACTTCATGCCGAGCTCCCTGCTGGACTCGCAGTTCGCGACGCTCGAACCGCTCGCGGCGGACGAGGAGGGCGTCGTGGTGGATGTGACGCCCGGGCCCGAGCAGGTCGCGGCCGAGGCCCTCGCGGCGCTGGCGGAACTCGCCTGAGGCGCCGGCGGAACTGCCTTGAGAAGAAGGGCGGGGCGCCGCTCCCCCGGCCTGCGGCGCCCCGCCGGTCAATCGCCGGCCCGGCTCCGCATCCGTACGGCTCCGGCCCGGCTCCACATGCGTACGGCCATCGCCACATGGCCCACGACGGCGGCCAGGACCGCGAGCGCGAGCCAGTCGTGGACGAAGGTCGCCCCGGTACGCCAGGCCAGCGGGGCCAGGCCGGTGAACCACATGAGGAGGCCGGTGCCGAGCATCACCAGGACCGCACCGGCGATCCACGCGGCGTAGAGCTTCTGCCCGGCGTTGAACTTGCCTGCCGGGCGCGGCCGTCGGACGCCGCGCAGGGTCGCCCCCAGCCAGGCGCGGTCGCGCGGCCCGAAGCGGTTCAGGCGGCGCACGTCGGACCGCAGGGCGCGGGAGGCCAGGCCCGCGAGGAACGGGGCGGGGAGCAGCAGGCCGGTCCACTCGTGCACCGTCACCATGAGGTGGCGGCGGCCGACGAGTTGGGCGAGCTGGGGCACGTACAGGCAGGCCGCGGTGGCGAGGCAGAGGACCATGAGGACGGCCGTCGTCCAGTGCGCCGCCTGCTCGGCGCGGCTGAAGCGGCGTACCGGAGCCGGGAGTTCCGGCCGGGAGGCGGCGGGCTCAGACGGTGGGCGCGTCGTCGCGGCCGTTGGACCGGCCGACCCAGGCGTCGACGTCATAGCCTTGCTCCTCCCAGTAGCCGGGCCGGACGTCGGTGGTGACGGTGATGCCCGACAGCCACTTCGCCGACTTGTAGAAGTACATGGGCGCGACATAGAGGCGCGCGGGTCCGCCGTGGTCGTGGGTGAGCGGCTTGTCCTGCATGCGCAGGGCCACCAACACGTCCTTTCTGCGGGCCTGTTGGAGGGTGAGGCTCTCGCTGTACGTCCCGTCGAAGCAGGTGAAGCGGAGGGCGCGGCCCTCGGGGCGCACCCCGGCGGCGTCCAGGAGGTCGGCCAGGCGTACGCCTTCGAAGGGGGTCTTGGGGACCCGCCAGCCGGTGACGCACTGGACGTCGCGGACGATCCGGGTCTGTGGCAGCGCGCGGAGTTCGGCCAGCGTGTAGGTGGTGGGCCGGTCCACCAGGCCGTCGAGCTTCAGGCGGTAGGTGTCCGCGTTTTTCGTCGGTACAGAAGGAGCGACGGAGTAGTAGCGGAAGCCGCCGCCCGCGGGCAGGACGTCGGTCAGGCCCGTGGGGTCCTTACTGGCGACGGCCTCGACGCCGCGTTGGAGCAGCGGCGCCGCGGCCACACCGGCGGCGCCCAGGCCGAGCATGCCGAGGACGATGCGGCGCCCTACAGGGGCGCCGGTTTCCTCGGCCTCCGGCTCTTGGTGGTCGTACGGGGAAGGGCTCACGGGGACGAGTGGAGCACCCTGGGGTGGCTTTCGGCCAGAGGGGACGGCGGTTCGTCAGGCTTTCGTAAGCACTCCTTCTGTGGCACTGCACTCCTTCTGTGGCACTCCTTCTGTAGAGGCGGTTCAGCCGACGGCCTTCGCCGCCGCACGACCGGCCGCCCGGCCGGAGAAGAGGCAGCCGCCGAGGAAGGTGCCCTCCAGGGAGCGGTAGCCATGGACGCCGCCGCCGCCGAACCCGGCGGCCTCCCCCGCCGCGTACACGCCTGGCAGCGGTTCGCCGCCCTCGGTGAGGACGCGGGAGGTGAGGTCGGTCTCCAGGCCGCCGAGGGTCTTGCGGGTGAGGATGTTGAGGCGGACGGCGATCAGCGGGCCCGCCTTCGGGTCGAGGATGCGATGCGGGGTCGCGGTGCGGATGAGACGGTCGCCGAGGAACTTGCGGGAGCCGCGCATCGCGGTGATCTGGAGGTCCTTGGTGAACGGGTTGGCGATCTCGCGGTCCCGTGCGGTGATGACGCGGCGCAGTTCGGCCTCGTCGAGCAGCGGCTCCTTGGTGAGCGCGTTCATGCGGCGTACGAGCGTGGTGAGGTCCTTCTCGACGATGAAATCGGCGCCGTGGTCCATGAACGCCTTGACCGGGCCGGGGACATCCGCGCGCGCCCGGCCGATGACATCACGCACCGACTTGCCCGTCAGATCGGGGTTCTGTTCGGAGCCGGAGAGCGTGAACTCCTTGCCGATGATGCGCTGGTTGAGCACGAACCAGGTGTAGTCGTGACCGGTGTGCATGATGTGGTCGAGCGTGCCGAGGGTGTCGAAACCGGGGAAGAGCGGCACCGGAAGGCGCTTACCCGTGGCGTCCAGCCAGAGCGAGGAGGGGCCGGGCAGGATGCGGATGCCGTGCTGCGGCCAGATGGGGTTCCAGTTCTCGATGCCCTCGGTGTAGTGCCACATGCGGTCGCGGTTGATGAGGCGGCCGCCGGTCTGCTCGGTGATGCCGAGCATCAGGCCGTCGACGTGCGCGGGCACGCCGGAGAGCATGCGGGTGGGCGGAGTGCCCAGGCGCTCGGGCCAGTTGGCGCGGACCAGGTCGTGGTTGCCGCCGATGCCGCCCGAAGTGACGATCACCGCCTGGGCCTTGAGCTCGAAGGCGCCGGTGACGGTGCGGCTGCTCTTCTGGCCGCGCTCGACGGTGGAGGGTTCGAGGATCTCGCCGGTGACGGTGTCGACGGAACCGGCGCTGCGGGCCAGGCCGGTGACCCGGTGCCGGAACCTCAGCTCGACCAGGCCGCGGGCGACGCCCTCCCTGACCCGGCGTTCGAAGGGGGCGACGAGGCCGGGGCCCGTGCCCCACGTGATGTGGAAGCGGGGCACGGAGTTGCCGTGCCCGGTGGCGTCGTAGCCGCCGCGCTCGGCCCAGCCGACCACCGGGAAGAACCGCACGCCCTGCCCGTACAGCCAGGACCGCTTCTCCCCGGCCGCGAAGTCGACGTACGCCTCGGCCCAGCGGCGCGGCCAGTGGTCCTCCTCGCGGTCGAAGGCGGCGGTGCCCAACCAGTCCTGAAGGGCGAGGGCGTGACTGTCCCTGATCCGCATCCGGCGCTGCTCGGGCGAGTCGACGAAGAACAGGCCGCCGAACGACCAGTGCGCCTGACCGCCGAATGACTGCTCGGGCTCCTGGTCAAGGAGGATCACCTTCCGCCCGGCGTCCACGAGTTCCGCGGTGGCCACCAGACCGGCGAGACCGGCCCCGATCACGATCACATCAGCGTCGTACGCCATGGTCATCCGTCCTGTCGGCCGAGTTACTCGTGGGTCAGATCCTCGGGACCGGAAGACGCCGCGTCAACCGCCGGGGCGGGACTGTCAGACCCGGGGTGTTCCATGGAGACATGGCAACGGCAGCAGGCAGTAACGGCAGCGGCGGTGGGGGTGGCGGCAGGAACGCCGACGAACTCCTGGACATCGTCGACGAGCAGGACCGGGTCGTCGGGCAGACGCCCCGCGGCGAGGCGTACGCCCAAGGGCTGCGCCACCGCTGCGCGTTCGTCCTCGCACGGGACGCGGAGGACCGGATCTTCGTGCACCGGCGGACGGCGACCAAGCTGGTGTTCCCCTCGCGGTACGACATGTTCGTGGGCGGCGTCGTGGGCGCGGGCGAGTCGTACGACGAGGCGGCGCTGCGGGAGGCCGAGGAGGAGCTGGGCGTGAGCGGGCTCCCGCGGCCGACACCGCTGTTCAAGTTCTTGTACGTGGACGGGACCGGGGAGGCGGACGGAGCCGGGTCCGGCAGCTGGTGGTCGTACGTGTACGAGGTGCGCTGCACACTCCCCGTGCGGCCGCAGGCGGAGGAGGTCGCCTGGCACGCCTTCCTGCCCGAGGAGGAGCTGATACGGCGGCTCGGCACCTGGGACTGGGTTCCGGACGGGTTCGAGGCGTACCGGCGGCTGCGGGAGTTCCGGGCGGGTGAGCCCCCCGGTCGGGCGGTACGGAAGCGGAGGAGGTGGCGCCGGTAAGGTGCGGAGAATGAGCGGGTTCAGGAAGTCGTTGCAGCTGTGGTGGACGCCGAGGCGCGTCCGTGAGGAGGGCGAGACGCCGGACTATCGGTTCACCCTCGCCAATGAGCGCACCTACCTGGCGTGGATCCGTACGGCGCTGGCCCTGGCCGCCGGCGGCTTCGCGGTGCACCAGTTCCTGCCCGACCTGCGCTGGGCGATCCGCGTCGGGATCGCGGTCGCGCTGCTTGTGGTGGGCGCGCTGTGCGCGGTGCACGCGGTGCGCCACTGGACCCGCTGTGAGCTGGCGATGCGCCACGGCCAGTCGCTGCCGATGTCCCGCTTCCCGGCGGTCCTCAGCCTGGCGGTCGCGGTGGTGGCGGTGCTCCTGGTGGTGCTCGCGGTGTTCGGTCTGGCGAACGGATGAGCGGGCGGACGCGCCGGGTGGTGGGTTCAGTGGTGCGTTCATGAGCGCCGATCCCCAGCCCCCGGTCCCGGCGCGCGACCCCGGGCTGCAGCCGGAGCGGACCCGGCTCGCCTGGCGGCGTACGACGCTGGCCTGCACGGTGGCCGCGGCGCTCGGGGCACGGGTCGTGCTGATGGGCGGGACCGGTCCGGCGCAGCTCGCGGGTGCGGCGGTGGTGCTGCTGCTCTGGGTGGCGTTCCTCGCGCTCGCCCAGCGCCGGATGCGGGACCTGATGTCGGTCCGGCCCGGGTTGCTGCCGGTGCGGATGGCGCTGGGCGTCGCGGGGTGCACCGTGGCACTCGCGGCACTCGCGGTGTTCGTGGTGCGCTGACCGGGTTGGTTGCCGCGTTGCCCCGGGCAGAGCCTGTCGGTCGAGACCTGCTGGCCGGGATGTGCGGGCCGAGATGTGTCGGCCGAGGTCTGTCAGGCCGTGCCTGGTGTCAGTGGTCGTCCCAGTGACCGTCGTGGGCCGCGTGCCGGTGGCCGTCGTGGATGTAATCGACGTGGTCACCGTGGCGCACCGCGGTGTGGCCGCAGTCCGCGCCGTGCTGGTGCTCGTGGCCCTCGTGCGGGGCGTGGGCCGTGGGCTCGCACTCGTCCCAGTGGTCGCCGTGCTTGCGGTGCAGATGGCCGTCGTGGGCGTAGTCCACGTGGTCGCCGTGCAGCACCTCCGTATGACCGCAGGCCGGGCCATGGGTGTGCTCGTGAACGGGGTGTTCCTGGTGGAGGGTGGTCATGTGCTGCTCACCTTCGGGTGACTCAGTCATGCCGCGGCATGGACGCCGCGGCAACTTCCCCGCCCAGACTAGTCCCGAATGGCACGGTTCGTCCGAATGGCGACCGGTCCGGTGCTGCCGCGCACGTCGGCCCCGGTCCGCACGCGCACGTCGACCCCATCCCGCACGGGCATGTCGATCCCGGTCCGCACGGGCAGCGGCCCGGGTTACCCCGCCTCGCCGCCAACTGACAAGATCGGAGCGCCCAGTTGACCGAAGGCAGGGGGAGCCGCATGACCGCCGGCGAGCCGTACACCGTCCAACTCGCGTCCGACGTGCACGCCTACGTCCAGCCGGACGGCGGCTGGTGCCTGAACAACGCCGGGTGGGTCGGTGCGGGTGACGCCACGCTGCTCGTGGACACCGCGGCCACCGAGCGGCGCGCCCGGGCGCTGCGTACGGCGCTGCTCGAGAGCGGTGCCGCCGCCCCCGACCTCGTGGTCAACACGCATTACCACGGCGATCACACCTACGGGAACGGCGTGTTCGCGCCCGAGGCCCGGATCGTCTCGCACGCCGCCTGCCGCCGCGAGGCGCTCGCGTCCGGCGCCCACCTCGAACTGCTCTGGCCCGAGACCGACTACGGCGCGATAAAGCTGCGCGCCGCGGACCTCGCGTACGAGGACCGCATGACCGTGCACCGCGACGGCGGCCCGCGGATCGAGCTGATCCATCCGGGGCCCGCGCACACCACCGGTGACACGCTCGTCTGGCTGCCGGAGCGGCGGATCGTGTTCACCGGCGACGTGGTCTTCGAGGGCGGTACGCCGTTCGTCCTGATGGGCTCCCTCACCGGGTCGCTGCGCGCCCTCGACCTGCTGCGCGGACTGGGCGCGCGCACCGTGGTGCCGGGGCACGGAGCGGTCACCGATCCTTCGGTGTTCGACCGGGTCGAGCGGTATCTGCGGTTCGTGGGCACGGTGGCCGAGGAGGCGTACGCCAAGGGGCTCACGCCTCTTGAGGCGGCCCGCACGACGGACCTGGGCGCGTTCGCCGAGCTGCGCGAGAGCGAGCGGCTCGTCGCCAATCTGCACCGCGCGTACGCCGAATTGGCGGGTGAGCCGCTCGGCAGCCCCGTCGACCCGATCGCCGGATTCGGCGACATGGCCACGCTCAACGGCGGGCGGATGGTGGCCTGCCATGCCTAGGGGTTGAACGGCTCGTTCTCGAGCGCCGGACGGGCCGAAAACGGACACCCACTAGACGCGCATACCGACTGGTCGGCATCATGCTCCTCGGAATCAAACACGAGGGAGCGAACGCATGACCTCAGAGCAGCCTCCGGGTCTCGACCTCGACGCGCTGCGCGCCCTTCTGGACCGCGAGCGGCCGGGCCTGGTGCGCGGGCCGCTCAGCGCGCGGCTCATCGAGGGTGGCCGGTCGAATCTGACGTACGCCGTGACCGACGGCGAGAGCCGCTGGGTGGTGCGTCGGCCGCCGCTCGGGCATGTGCTCGCCACCGCACACGACATGCGGCGCGAGCACCGGGTGATCAGCGCGCTGCGCCCGACGGGGGTGCCGGTGCCCGGCACGGTGCTGCTGTGCGAGGACGAGTCGGTGCTCGGGGCGCCGTTCTACGTCATGGAGTTCGTCGCCGGGACGCCGTACCGGACCGCTGATGAGCTGGCCGCGATCGGCCCGGAGCGGACCCGCGCCGCCGTACTCGGCCTCGTGGACACCCTGGTCGAGCTGCACGCCGTCGACCCGGCCGCCGCGGGGCTCGGTGACTTCGGGCGCCCCGAGGGCTTTCTGGACCGGCAGTTGCGCCGCTGGGGCAAGCAGCTGGACGCCTCCCGCAACCGCGAGCTCGCCGGGATCGACGAGCTGCACGCCGCGCTCGGCCGCGAGCTGCCCCGCTCCCCCGCGCCCACCGTGGTGCACGGCGACTACCGGCTCGACAACGTCCTGGTCGACGGCGACGAGCGGATCAGGGCGGTGCTCGACTGGGAGATGTCGACGCTCGGCGACCCGCTCACCGACCTCGGCCTGCTCGCGATGTACAGCGTGCCGGTGCACATGCCGGACTCTCCGGTCAGCACCACCGCCGCGGCCGCGGGCCACCCCGCACCGCGGGAGCTGATCCAGCGGTACGCGGAGCGGTCCGGGCGGGACGTGTCGGGCGTTGCCTGGTACACGGCGTTCGCCTGGTTCAAGCTCGCCGTGATTCTTGAGGGCATCCACTACCGCTACACGCTCGGGCAGACCGTCGGCGACGGCTTCGACCGCATCGGCGAGCTGGTCCCGTTCTTCATCGAGCACGGCCTCACCACCCTCCAGGAAGGCTGATCCCGTATGGACTTCGCATTCGACGCACGCACCGAGGAGCTGCGCGCCAAGCTGCTCGCCTTCATGGACGAGCATGTCTATCCGGCGCAGGACGTGATGCGCGCGCAGCACGCGTCGCTCGCGTCGCCGTGGGAGACGCCGCCCGTGGTCGAGGAGGTCAAGGCCGAGGCCCGGCGGCAGGGTCTGTGGAATCTCTTCCTGCCGGACGCCGAGCACGGGGCGGGGCTCACGAATCTGCAGTACGCGCCGCTCGCCGAAATCACCGGGCGCGCCCCGCAGTTGGCGCCCACGGCGCTGAACTGTGCGGCGCCGGACACCGGGAACATGGAGGTGCTCGCCCAGTTCGGCTCCGACGAGCAGCAGAAGCAGTGGCTCGATCCGCTGCTCGCGGGCGAGATCCGGTCGGCGTTCGCGATGACCGAGCCGGAGGTGGCGTCCTCGGATGCGACGAACATCGAGACCCGGATCGAACGCGACGGCGACGCGTACGTCATCAACGGGCGCAAGTGGTTCATCTCCGGGGCCATGAACCCGAATTGCCGGATCTTCATCGTGATGGGCAAGACGGATCCGGACGGTGCCGATGTGCGGCGGCAGCAGTCCATGGTGCTCGTGCCGCGCGACACCCCCGGCCTCGAAGTACGGCGCGCCATGACGGTGTACGGCTATGAGGACCACTGGCACGGCGGCCACGCCGAGGTCGTCTTCGACAACGTCCGGGTCCCGGCGTCGAACCTGATCGGTGAGGAGGGCGGCGGCTTCGCCATCGCGCAGGCGCGGCTCGGGCCCGGCCGGATCCACCACTGCATGCGGCTGATCGGCATGGCCGAGCGGGCGATCGAGCTGATGTGCCGGCGTGCGGTGTCCCGGACCGCGTTCGGCAAGCCGCTCGCGCAGCAGGGCGTGGTGCAGGAGTGGATCGCCGACGCGCGCGTGGCCGTGGAGCAGCTGCGGCTGCTCGTACTGAAGACGGCCTGGCTGATGGACACGGTCGGCAACAAGGGCGCGCACACCGAGATCCAGGCCATCAAGATCGCGACACCGCGCACCGTCGTGGACATCCTCGACCGCGCGGTGCAGCTGCACGGCGCGGGCGGCGTCAGCCAGGACTTCCCGCTGGCCGAGCTGTGGGCCTCGGCGCGCACGCTGATGCTCGCGGACGGGCCGGACGAGGTGCATCAGCGGTCGCTGGCGCGGCGGGAGTTGAAGGCGTACCTCTAGGAGGCACGGCCCTGCGGCCGTAGGCGAAAGCGTCTCTACAGAAGGAGCGTCGCCTACGGTCGCAGCGCCCTCAGCAGCAGGTCCGCGAGGTGGTCCGCCACCTGGCGCGGGGTGAGCGGGCCGTCCGGGCGGTACCAGGTGGACAGGTGGTGGACCGAGCCGAAGTGGTAGTCCACCACCAGGTCCGCCGGGGTGGCCGTGGAGAAGACCCCGGCTTCCTGGCCCTCCTCGATGAGGGCGCGGAACCGTTCGTGGTAGCGGCGCCGCTCCACGCGTACCTGCTTGTTCTTCTCCGGGCTGAGGTGGTGCATGGAGCGGAAGAAGATCGAGGCGTCGTCGAGGTTCTCGATGGTGGTGACCACCACGTCCGCGGCGGCATCGCGGAGCCGCTGCTCCACGGGCGCGTCGGCGTCCGCGAAGGCGTCGAGGCGCTCCTGCTGGAGGCGGAGCACGCGCGCGTAGACCTCGTGCAGCAGGTCTTCCTTGGAGCCGAAGTAGTGGTAGAGGGCGCCCTTGGTGACGCCCGCCGCCTCGACGATCTCCTGCACGGAGGTACGGTCGTAGCCCCGCTCGGCGAAGAGCCTGGTGGCGGCGGCCAGGAGCCGCTGCGGTACGGGCGTACCGTCGTTGTCCGTCGCCTTGGCCATTGCTGCCACCTGCCTTTCGTCCGCACTTGCGCACTTACTGGGGACGGGAACGCAGTTCCCGTCGGAGGATCTTCCCACTCGTGGTCTTCGGCAGCTCCGGCAGGACCTCGACCTCGCGCGGGTACTTGTACGCGGCCAGGCGCTCCTCGCAGTACGCGACCAGGTCGTCCGGGGCCGCCTCGGTGCCGGGGCGGAGGCTGACATACGCCTTGACCGACTCGCCGCGGTAGGCGTCGGGGACGCCGACGACGGCGGCCTCGCGGACGGCCGGGTGGGTGTAGAGCACGTCCTCGACCTCGCGCGGCCAGACCTTGAAGCCGGAGGCGTTGATCATGTCCTTCTTGCGGTCGACGACGTAGAGCCAGCCGTCAGGGTCCATGAACCCGATGTCGCCGGTGCGCAGTTCGCCGTCCGGGAAGGTCTTGGCGGTGGCCTCGGGGCGGCCCCAGTAGCCGGGCACGACCTGGGGGCCGCGCACCGCGATCTCGCCCTGGGTGCCGAACGGCACGTCCTGGCCCTTGTCGTCGACGATCCGTACGACGGTCTCCGGCCCTGGCACACCGACCGACAGGGTCCCGGACTCCGGGTCCACCGGGGCCTCGCGCTCGGGCGGTACGGAGGCGCAGGGGGCGGTGCACTCGGTGAGGCCGTAGCCGTTGCGCAGGTACGGCCCGAAGCCCGCGCGGAACTTCTCCACCAGGGCGGGCGGCAGCGGCGCCCCGCCGGAGGAGATGATCTGGAAGGAGGCGAAGTGGTCGCGGGTGGCGGCCGGATGGGCGGCCAGGGCCATGAACGCGGTGGCCGGGCCGACCGTATAGGCGGGGCGGTGCTCGGTGAAGGCGTCCAGGACGACACCGGCCTCGAAGCGGTAGGCGAGCGCGAGGGTGCCCGCGTTGGCGGCGCAGGTACCCAACTGGCAGACCATGCCGGTGATGTGGAAGAGCGGGGCGAGCGCGAAGTACGTCGCTCCTTCAGTAAGGGGGTGTCCGGTGCGCTGCCGTTCTGCGTTGTACGTGATGTTCCCGTGCCGGTTCATGGCGCCCTTGGGGGTGCCGCTGGTGCCCGAGGTGTAGCTGATCAACGCGATGTCGTCGGCGGTGGGTTCGCGGCCCTCGGGCGCGGGCGCGCCCGCGCGTGCGACGGTCAGCAGGTCATCGGCGTCCGGTGCCTGCGGCTGCCGTTCGAAGTTGAGTACGCGTGCGTCGTCGCGGCTCTGCAGATCCAACTCGCAGGCGGTGAGCACGATCCGCACCGGCGAATCGGCCGCGGTCTCGCGCAGATACGAGGCCCAGGCGCGGTCCGAGCAGACAAGGGCGGTCACCGTGGCGTCGTGCAGCACGTGCCGGACCTCGGCCGCCTTGTACATGGGGTTGACCGGCACGACCGTGGCACCGGCCTTCCAGGCGCCGAGCACGGCGAGCACGAAGTGCGGGGAGTTCTGCAGGACGACCGCGACCCGGTCGCCGCGCGCGAGCCCGCGGGCCGCCAAGTGCCCGGCGACCGCGTCGGACAGGGCGTCGACCTCGGCGTAGTTGACCCGGCCGTCGAAGTAGGCGAGCGCGGTGCGTTCGGGGGCGCGGGCGGCGGCCGCACGGAAGGCGTGCACGAGCGAGGCGGGCGGCGTGACGGGGGCGCGCTGGGCCTCGCTGAGCCGGCCCAGCCAGGGCATGTCGGCGTAGGACCCGGTCGTCCGGGCGGCGTGCGGCGCGGTCACTCGGCGGCCTCCCACTTCTGCTGGATGTGGTTCATGTTGGTCAGCCAGCGGTCCGGCGAGAAGGCCCGCGCCTGGTAGTACGCGGCGACCTCCGGGTGCGGCAGGATCAGGAACTCGTCCTGCTCGATGCCGTCGAAGAGCGCGTCGGCGACGTCCTCCGGCTCTATCGCGGTGGGCGTGAGGACCAGCTCGCCCGCGGAGCCCGCGGCGTCCAGCATCTCGGTGCGCACGCCCTGCGGGCAGATGGCGTGCACCTTGATGCCGCGGTGCCGGTAGGTGAGCGAGAGCCACTCGGCGAAGGCGTACGCGCCGTGCTTGGTGACGCTGTACGGGGCGGCGCCGACCATGGTGAGCAGTCCGGCCGCCGACACGGTGGAGACGAAGCGGCCCTCGCCGCGCGCCAGCCAGCCGGGCAGAAGCGCCTGTGCGGCGCGGACGTGGGCCATGACGTTCACGTCCCAGGCCGCGGCCCAGACGTCCTCGGGGGCGTCCTCGGTGCCGCCGGAGGCGAGCCCGGCGTTGGCGCAGTAGATGTCGATGGTGCCGCCGAGGGCCACGCGCGCGCGGTCGACGATGGCGGAGGCGTCCCCGGGGACCGCCATCCCGCCGCAGTCGGCCGCGACCGCTTCGGCCCGGTCGGCGTCTATGTCGTTGACGGCGACCTTGGCGCCCTCGGCCGCGAACCGGCGCGCCAGGGCGGCGCCGATGCCGCCGCCGGCTCCGGTGACGACGACTGACTTGCCCTGCACGGTGTCCACGTTTCGGCTCTCCATCCGCGTGTATCGCCATGACTGCTGTCGCAGACTAACCAGTCGGTACGGGGTGAGGGAAGGGGCGGTGGCGGGGCAGCGGGCGCACTCGTCCACAAACGCCGGACGGGCAGGTGGTTCCCGGCTAGCGTGCCTTTATGCCGCTCTCTCGACGCGCACTGCTCGCCACAGCCTCCGGCGCCGCCGTCGCCGCCACCGCGAGCGCCCCGCCCGCCGGTGCCACGGACCGGCTGCGCACCGGATTCGAGCAGCTGGCCGAGGACGGATACGCGCTGCTCGACGGGCAGCGCGTCGGCATCGTCACCAACCCCACCGGCGTCACGAGGGACGTGCGCCACATCGTGGACGTGCTGCACGCCGATGAACGGGTGCGGCTGACCGCCGTGTTCGGGCCCGAGCACGGTTTCCGGGGGACGGCGCAGGCGGGTGGCTCGGAGGGCAAGTACGAGGATCCCGCTACCGGGCTTCCGGTCTACGACACGTACCGGACGTCCGGCGAGGAGCTTGCGGACATCTTCCGGGACGCGCGCGTGGACACCGTCGTCTTCGATATCCAGGATGTGGGCGCCCGCTTCTACACGTACATCTGGACGCTCTACGACTGCATGGTGGCCGCCCGCCTGGCCGGTAAGCGGTTCGTGGTGCTCGACCGGCCGAATCCGGTGACCGGCCGCGCTGCCCAAGGCCCGGTCCTGCACCGGAAGTTCGCGAGTTTCGTCGGCCGGGAGCCGATCGCGCAGGCGCACGGGATGACGGTCGCCGAGCTGGCGCGGCTGTTCAACGGGGAATTCCTGAAGCGGCCGGTCGAGCTGGCGACCGTGCCGATGCGGGGGTGGCGGCGCGGGGACTTCTACGACGCCTCGGGGCTGCCGTGGGTGCCGCCGAGCCCCAATATGCCGACACCCGACACGGCCCTCGGGTACGCCGGTACCTGCCTGTTCGAGGGCACGAACCTCTCCGAGGGGCGCGGCACCACGCGGCCGTTCGAGCTGCTCGGCGCCGAGGGCATCGACCGGGCGTGGGCGGCCGCGGCGAACCGGCTCGACCTGCCGGGCGTGCACTTCAGGGAGGCCTACTTCCAGCCCACCTTCTCCAAGTTCGCGGGCAGGACGGTCGGCGGGGTGCAGCTGCATGTGCACGACCGGGAGGTCTTCGAGCCCGTACGTACCGGGATCGGGCTCCTGGTGACCGCGAAGCGGGTGTGGCCGTCGTTCGCCTGGCGCGAGGACCGATGGATCGACAAGCTCACGGGCTCCGAGCGAGTGCGCACGATGATCGACGCGGGCGCCGGGGTGGACGACGTGGTGGGCGCCTGGCAGGGCGAGTTGGCGGAGTTCCGGGAGATGCGCGGGCGGTATCTGGCGTACTGAGCCGCCCGGAGCACCCGGGGCAGGCGGGGCAGGCGGGGCAGGCGGCTACGGCGTCTCGTTATGCGGGATCGGGCGTCCCACGTATTGACTGTACTGGCCACCGATCGCCACAGTGCGGGCGTGCTCAAAGATGACAGTTCCCCTGCCGAACAACCCACCGCCAAAAACCCCGAGAGCCCCGAGAGCTTACGGCGGGTGGCCGTCGCCAGCTTCATCGGCACCGCCATCGAGTTCTACGACTTCTACGTCTACGGAACCGCCGCGGCCCTCGTCCTCAACGACGCGTTCTTCCCGAACCTCGACCCGGTGAACGGCACTCTCGCCGCGTTCTCCACATACGCCGTGGCGTTCGCCGCCCGGCCGATCGGGTCGCTCGTCTTCGGGCACTTCGGGGACCGCGTCGGGCGCAAGTCCGTGCTCGTCGCCTCGCTGCTCCTGATGGGGCTCTCCACCGCCCTCGTCGGGCTGCTTCCCGGGTACGGCACCTGGGGCGTCTGGGCGCCGCTGCTGCTCGTCCTGCTGCGCTTTCTCCAGGGCGTGGGCCTGGGCGGCGAGTGGGGCGGTGCCGCGCTGCTCGCCGTGGAGCACGCGCCGCGCGGGAAGCGCGGGCTGTTCGCCGCGTTCCCGCAACTCGGGCCGTCCGTGGGCTTCTTCGCGGCGACCGGTGTGTTCTGGCTGCTCTCCTCCGTCCTGAACGACGCGGCGTTCCGCTCCTGGGGCTGGCGGGTGCCGTTCCTGCTGTCGTTCCTCCTGGTGGCCGTCGGCCTCTTCGTCCGCCTGAAGATCAGCGAGACTCCGGTCTTCGCGCGCGTGATGGCCGCGCAAGAGGCCAGCCGCGCCCCGGCGTTCGAGGTCTTCAAGCGGCACCCCAAGGAGCTGCTGCTCGGCGCGGGCGGCATGATCGTGGCGTACGGGCTCTTCTACACGGCCACGACCTACTGCCTGGCGTACGGCACCACCACCCTCGGGATATCCCGGAACACGATGCTCGCCCTGTCCCTGGTG
This sequence comes from Streptomyces sp. NPDC002851, assembly GCF_053591935.1. Lineage (NCBI taxonomy): Bacteria > Bacillati > Actinomycetota > Actinomycetes > Kitasatosporales > Streptomycetaceae > Streptomyces > Streptomyces sp. NPDC002851. The sequence goes on from NZ_JBSFUT010000023.1 coordinate 127,595, forward strand.
GCGTGCGTCTGCCTGGCGGCCGGTACCTGGCTGGCGGCGACCAGGTCCGACGCGGGCGGGCGGCGCAAGCTGGTGCTCGCCGGGACCGGGCTCGCCGTGGTGTGGGGTCTGGTGCTGTTCCCGCTGATGGATACCGAGCAGCCGGTGCTCGTCGCGGTGGCGCTCGGCGGGGCGCTGTTCTGCATGGGCGTGGTGTACGGGCCCATGGGCGCTTATCTGCCGGAGCTGTTCGGGGCGCGGGTGCGCTACTCGGGCGCGTCGCTCGCGTACAACCTCGGCGGGATCGCGGGCGGGGCGGTCGCTCCGCTGGTGGCCACGAGGTTGCAAGCGGAGTTCGGGTCCGGGGCTGTCGGGTGGTACGTCAGTGCCATGGCTGTGGTGTCGCTGCTGTGCGTGCTCGCGCTGCCGGAGACGCGGGAGCGGTCGCTGGGGTAGCGGCGGGGCGGGCCCGGGATTCCTTCTCCCCGGTCCCGCCCCTTCCCGTAAGCAGGGGGCTCTGCCCCCTGCACCCCCGCTCCTC
>NZ_JBSFUT010000024.1:0-126288 GCF_053591935.1 Streptomyces sp. NPDC002851
GTCATGGCCGCACTGCGGGTGCCGCGGCCACTCGGCCGTCCACGGGTACGCCCGGCGGTGGTGCTGGCGGACAAGGCGTACTCCTCGCGCGCCATCCGCCGGCACCTTCGCCGCCGCCATATCCGTGCGGTGATCCCGCAGCCCATCGACCAGATCGCCAAACGCAAACGCCGAGGTCAACAGGGCGGCAGACCACCTGGGTTCGACCGCGACGCCTACCGGCAACGCAACACGGTCGAGCGGTGCATCAACCGACTCAAGCAGTGGCGCGGGATCGCCACCCGCTTCGACAAGACCGCCACCATCTACCAGGCCGGACTCCACATCACCGCCATCTTCCTCTGGGCCGCACCATGATCCGAGAGAAACGGCCTAGATCCCGGCCCCGCCTGCGGCCGCGCACCGTGCGGGGCCGCGCCACCGCCGCGGTCGCCCTGGTCCTCGCCGTCGCCCTGGCGGTGGGGTCGGTGGTGTTGGTGCCTGTGGTGTACGCGGATCTGCGCCAGGACGCCGAGGACACCGCCCGTCAACAGGTCAAAACCGCACCCATGAGGGCTGGGGCTGAAGGAGATCTGTCAGGTCCTGGTGCTGGGAACCGGGCCACGGCATGCTAAGAGGATGCGCGCCAAGCTGAAACGCCTCGTCAGCCGCAGCATCCTCAGCGAACCCGAATCCGGCCTGTTCGCCCTGTCCCGGCCGGCGCCGTCCGCACCAGGCACCGACTCGATGTGAAACCCAACGAAGTCTGGCAAGATGCCCTCTTACACACTTTACCGGGCGGCGTTCCTGGAGCATCTCATCCATGGGCTCAGGCTACGGCCGGGGCATGTGTCAGTCCTCGTACTTTTCGCGGGCGTGGTCGAGTCCGACCCCGTTGTATGAGGTGGCGGCGGCGCATCCTTCGGCGAATGCCCGCTCGGCCTTTGGGTCGTCCATGAACGCCTCTTCGGGGTCGCTTCCGTACTCGGCCTCAGTCGCCGCGTATCCGGCTTCACGCTTGCAGGCGATTTCGGCCACGGCGGCGTCGTGGCTCATGGCGGCCCGCATGGCGTCGTCGCTGCTGTCGCCGTCGATGGGGGCGTCGGGGAGGCTGGCCATTTCTTCTGGCGTGAGGGTGATCTCTTCGCTGTCTTCGAGCATCTTGTCTCCGCGCTTCGCGCCTGCGTCGAACGCCTTGCACGGGTCGCTCGTGCACGCCTTCCGGGACGGTTTCGAGGACGTCTCGGAGGCGGCCTTCTGCGTGCACGCGGTGAGGAGCGCGATGGTCGCGAGTACGACGGCTATGTGTGGGGTGCGTCGTCTCATGCGCGTGAGGATATCGGTCATGCAGCGGGCACCGGCAGGTCGACCGTTGCCCCTGTTCAGCGAAGGTCCAACCGTGACTGCTGGAGACGGTTCTATGCGAGTACGTGACTAGAAGCTCGTCACCCTTGTGGGCCGGGTAAGACACTCCGTCGCTTGCTGACCACAGCGGCCTGCCGGGATACGGGCTGCCATTGGGTGCTGTGTTACGGGTGTAGGTCGGTCAGCGAGATGGTGTCGAGTTCGCCGCGGGTGGGCATGGCCGCCTGTCCGCCGATGCGCCGCACGCTCACGGCGGCGACGTGTGTGGCGAAGGTGGCTGCTTCCACCAGACGGTGGCCGGAAGCCAAGGCGTCGGCCAGTGCACCCGTGAAGCAGTCTCCGGCCCCGGTGGTGTCCACGGCGTCTACCAAAGGGGCGGGCACGAGTCGGCTCTGCGGGCCGTCGACGACGAGTGCTCCGTGGCTGCCCAGCGTGACCACGACGCGACGGCAGGGCAGTTGACGGGCCAGCTTCTCGACCTCCACTGCGGATTCGGGGATCTCGGCGGTGCACAGTTGTGCCAGCTCGCCGCGATTGGGGACCACGACGTCGACGTGCTGCCACAGTTCGGGCGGCAGCTCGGCGACCGGTGCGGGGTTGAGGATGAAGGTGCCCGATGTGCGGCGAGCCGCCTCCAGTACGGTCTCGACGGGGATCTCCAGCTGGGCCACAACGACCTTGGCAGTGTTCAGCCAGTTGCTGGATCGCTGGGCCGCGGCGGCGTCGACGTGGGCGTTGGCGCCCGGCGAGATGACGATGCAGTTCTCTGCGTGCGGGTCGACCAGCACCACCGCTCGGCCTGACGGCCCTGCCACCCGTCGCACGTGTGAGGTGTTGATGCCTTCGGCGGCCAAGGCGGCGAGCAACCGGTCGCCTGCCGTATCGGTGCCCGCCGCTCCGACGAACCCGACGCTGCGGCCGAGCCGGGCCAGCGCCACGGCCTGGTTGGCGCCCTTTCCGCCTGCCAGGCGCTCGACCGCGCCGCCGCGTACGGTCGCTCCGGGCGACGGAAGGTTCTCCACCGGGATGCGGTGGTCTTCGTTGACGCTGCCGATGACGACCACGTCGGGGGGTGGGGTCATGCCCGGTTCGGCTCGTGTGCGGTGGGTCACATGCCCCCCATTCCGGAGCTCGCCAGTCCGTTGATGAACCGGCGCTGCAGCAGCAGGAAGAGGATGAGCATTGGTGCGATCATAATGAATCCGGCCGCGCTGATCAGTGTGAAGTTCTGGGTGAACCCCTGCTGGAAGGTGAAGAACGTCGTTGACAGCGGCATCTTCGAGTCGGTTTGGATCATTGTCACCGCGAACAGGAACTCGTTGTACGCGGACAGGCCCGTGGTGAGCGCCACGGTGAGGATCCCGGGGAGCATGTTGGGGAGCACGATCCGGGCGAAGACGCGCAGCTCGCCGGCTCCGTCCATCCGGGCGGCCTCCTCGATCTCCCGGGGGAGGTGGAGCATAAACGCGCGCAGCAGGAGGGTGGCGAACGGGGAGAACATGCCGCAGTAGATGAGGACGAGTCCGAGACGTGAGTCGTAGAGCCCGGCTTTGGCCCACATGTAGAACAGCGGCACCAGGAACATCTGGGCGGGCAGTGCGCCCACGACGAGCAGGTAGGTCATGAACGCCCCTGCCCCACGTACTCGCAGACGCGCCAGGGCGTAGGCGGCGCAGCTGGCGACGGCGCAGGTGAGGGCGACGGTCCCGATCACGATCTGTACCGAGTTCCACAGGCCCGCGCTCATGTTGGCCTGTGTCCACGCGGTCGTGAAGTTGCTCCATTCCCAGGTCGTGGGCAGCCCGAGGGAGTTGGCCGCGTACTGGTTGTTCGTCTTGAGGGCGTTGAAGAGGAACAGCAGGATGGGGCCGATGGCGAAGATCGCCAGGGCGGTCAGCAGGACGTAGACGGCAGTGCGGCCAGCGGAAAGGCCGCGGCGGCGGTTTGTGGTGGGGGCGGTGGGGCCGCCCGGCGCCTTGGGGGCGGGTGTGTGCGAGGGCGCGGCGACGCTCATGTCTCCCACTTCCTGAGTTTCCGGACGACGAGGTAGATGGTGACCACGACGCCGCTGATGAGTGCCATGACGACGCCCATGGCGCTGGCGTAGCCGCTCTGGAGGTTGGAGAAGGCGTTGCGGTAGAGCACGGTGGAGAGCAGGTCGGTCGAGCCGGCCGGTCCTCCCTGGGTGAGGATGTAGACGTAGTCGAAGGCGAGGAACGACCAGATGACTGTCATCAGTCCGAGGAAGGCGAAGGTCGGGCGGATGGCGGGCAGGGTCACCGAGAAGAACTGTCTGGTCGCCCCGGCGCCGTCCATGGTGGCCGCCTCGTACAGGCTCGGGTCGACCCCCTGCATGGCGGCGAGGAACACGACGACGAGGAATCCCCACCAGGCCCAGTTGTTGACGAACGCCACCGACCACAGGGCCAGTTGCGGGTCGCCGAGCGGGTTGATGCCCAGCAGGTCGCCCACGCCGCTCTGGGGGTCGAGGATGCTGCGCCAGATGGAGGCGTTCACGACGCTGGCGACGATGTACGGGATGAAGTACAGGGTGCGAAACAGCAGGCGGAAGCGGCGGATCCTTGATAGGGCGTAGGCGCCGAAGAGGCCCATGGCCATCGGCACGGTCAGGAAGAAGAGCGTCCAGAGGATGTTGTGCTGCAGGCCCTGGACGAACTCGGGGTCGTGGAACAGGTTCGCGTAGTTGTCGAGACCGACGAAGTTGGCCTTGTTGCTGATGCCGGTCCAGTCGGTGAACGAGTACCAGACCGTGAAGGCGCTCGGGATGAGGACGACGAACAGGTTGAGGATGATCAGCGGCAGTAGGAACAGCCAGCCGGACACCCTGCGATCGCGCAGTCGGGAGGGCAGACCCGAGCGCTGCTTCGGCGAAGCGGGGGCCGGTCGGCGGCCTGGCGTGCGGGGCGAGTGCGTGCCTGTCGCGGGCGAGGGGGTGCGGGTCGTCATGACAGCTCCCCGCCCGGCCTGGGGGCGGTGGGCACGCGGCCCTTGGCCCTCTCCGCTGTGAAGCGGGACTCGATGCCCTCGCAGTACTTCTTCGCGGTCATCTGGCCGGTGATGACGTTCTCGAAGTAGTCGATCATGTATGTCTCGGTCTGCTGAGGGAAGAACGTCCAGGTGGTGTAGCCGATGGATGTCGCGGCCGACAGCTCGGAGTACAGGCGTACGATGCGCTGGTCCGCGCGTGCGGAGAAGTCGGAGCTGTCGATGTGGACGGGGGACGGGGGGAAGTTCGCCTGCTCGACGCCGGCGATGATCGTCTTGAGGTCGGTGGTGAGGAAGTTGAGGTAGTCGGCGGCCGCGGCGGTGTCGGAGAAGTTCGTGTTGACGCCGGCGGACTGTCCGATCGCCAGGTCCCAGACGACTGAGGGGACCTCGTCACCCAGGGAGGGGACGGTCGTCCAGTCCCAGGTGGCGTCGTTGCCCGCGTCCTTGCCGAAGTACGACGACAGGTTCGGGAATTCCCATGAGCCCGAGAGCATCGCTGCTGCCTTCCCCGTGGCCAGCTGCTGGTAGACCGTGGGGAAGCTGTTCGTGAAGTAGAGGTCGACGCCCCCGCCGAACCATCCCTTCTTGAAGTACGACGCCAGGCGTTCGATCGCGTCTACGAAGACCGGGTCGGTCCACTTCGTCTCCCCAGTGAGGGCGGAGTGCACCGCCTCGGGGCCCGCGCCATGGTTGAGTCCAATGCCGACGAACCACTCGTTGGCGCCCTGGTAGTCCGCGTTGCCCGCGGCGAGGGGAACGTAGCCCTTCCCTTTCATTTCGGTGCAGAAGTTCTCGAACTCCTCGCGCGTGGCGGGCGCGTTGAGGCCGAGCTTGTCGAGCGTGGCCGGATTGACGTAGAAGACCATGGTCTCGTACGAGGTGGGCAGGGTCACGAGCTTTCCGTCGACCTCGGAGGCGGCCAGCGCCCAGGGCGCGAACTTCTCCCGCCACCGGTACTGGCGCTCGTACGGCGCGAGGTCGGCGAGATACCCGGCGGAGGAGTAGGCGGCCACGAAACTCGACGGTCCAGGCGTGACGATGATCGACGGTCCTTGGCCGGCGGCCAGTGCGGTCTGGGTCAGACGGTCGATCGTGCTGTGTGATCTCGGGCTGAACCGGACCGGGTACTTGCCGCGGTAGCCCTCGGCGAAGTGCTTGCGGAAGTAGGCGTTCTGCTGTGCGTCGGCAAGGTTGTTCCAGATCGTGATGACGTCGCCGGACTCCTGGGGATCTGTTGGTACGCACGCGCCGAGGAGCGCGACCGTACCGAGAGCACCGCCGGCTCTCAGGAGCTGGCGGCGGGTAACCGTGGCCATCCTCATCTCCTCATCTGCGTTGATCGAGGGTGTGTTGACCGGGGCCTGCCGGGCAGGCCCCGGAGCCGTTCAGCCGGTCTGGGCGAAGCGCACGGTGCGGGCGGCCAGGTCGGAGATGACGGAGTTGTCGAACCCGAACAGCGCCGAGCGGGTCCGGTCCTGCAGGGGTTCGATCAGATGGCGCGGGAGCGCCGCACTGCCGGCGAGGATGCCGGCGACCGAGCCGACGGTCGCCCCGTTGGAATCGGTGTCCCAGCCGCTCATGACGGCCTTGCCGACGGCACTCGTGTAGTCGCCGTCCGACCACAGCAGGGCCGCGGCGATGGCGGCGGCGTTGTTGATGGTATGGACCCACGAGTAGTGGCCGTAGGCGGAGCGGATCTCGTCCAGCGCCACTTCCCAACTCGTGCCGGCCGCCCGCAGCCCAACGACGTGGCTGATGGCCTCGTGCAGGCGCGAGCGCGGCGGAACGACACTCAGCGAGGCGGCCACCGCCTCAGCGGCATCCGAGGCGGTGAAGGCACTCGCGACCAGGGCGGCGGCCCACATCTCCCCGTACACGCCATTGCCGGTGTGGGAGAGCGCGGCGTCCTGGTAAGCGAGCGCGGCAGCCGCCCACGGGTCGCCCGCGTTCACGTAGCCGAACACATCACCGCGGATCAGCGCGCCGATCCACTCGCGATACGGGTTGCGGAACCGGGCGACCTGCGGAACCCGCAGCCCGTTGACGAGGTTGACATAGGCCGCCCGCTCGGCGGTGAAGATCTGCCGCAGCGGGAACAGCGCCGTCCAGGCCTCGCCGACCTGCTCCGGGCGCAGCGCTCGACCGTGCGTCTCCAGCAGGTGCAGCGCGAGGATCGGGTAGTCGATGTCGTCGTCGCGCGCGGATCCCTTCACACGGCCGCGCGTGGTCTCGGGCCAGTTCTCCCGGAACTCGAACCCCTCCGGCATCGGGTCGAGGACCGGGAAGTAGTCCGTGAGCGGGTACGCGTCCGCGAGCGTCAGGTAGTCGCGAATGCGCTCGACGGTCCAGTTCTCCCCCCACTCGACCGGCTTGCCGAGGTTGCAGCCGGCGATACGTCCCAGCCACGCCGCGTGCACCTGGTCGCCGTAGCGCTTGGGGTCCACCGCGACAGCAGGTGAGGGGGCCACGGCGGCGCGGATGTCCGCAAGCGTCTCGGGCTCCTCGTATGCCCAGCCCGGCAGGCGCTCACTGTCGCCCATCGCGTCGACCAGGGCGAGCACCGCGGCGCGGTCTTCTGGATCGGTGGCGTTCGCGGCGCGCACCACGTCGTCGACGTCGTACCCGCTCTCGCGACGCTGGGCCACCTCGTCCGCAAGAAGGTCTTTCGGCAGGCAGGCGTCGAAGGTGCTGTTGCGGTACGCCATGCCGAGCTCGGCTGCGGAGCGGGCTGGGGTTTGGGTCATGAGCGGGTGGATCCTTCTCTTCCGTGGTCGTGCAAATCGATTTGCACTCGAGGTGGAGGTGACCGGCCTACCTCAGGACCGGCTTCTGGGCCGGCGTCAGGCCGACTGTCTGACGACCAGACGGGTGGGGAGAACGGTTCGCTTGTACGGCACGCCGGGACCGTTCTCGACGCGCCACAGGATGGTGCGGGCGCAGGCGTCCCCCACCGCCGCAGCGGGGTTGACGACCGTGGTCAGGCGGGGGGTGACGAGATCTGCCGTCTCGATGTCGTCGAACCCGATGACCGCGACGTCCTCGGGGACCCTCAACCCGGCCCTGCGCGCGGCCTCCATGGCGCCGATCGCGATCAGATCATTGCCGCAGAGTATGGCCCGGGGACGATCGGGACGGCGCAGCAGCCGCGCTGCCGCCGTCGCACCGCCGTCGCGCGTGAGCGGCCCGTACTCTGTCCATTGCTCCGGCACGCCCAGCCCGGCGGCGGCAACGGCTTCCCGGAATGCGGACAGCCGCAGCGGTCCGGCGGCCGCGCCCGGCGGTCCGGCGATGAACCCGACCTCGCGCACGTCCTGTTGCGCTAGATGGCGGACGGCCTCGGTGAGGCCGGTGACGTCGTCGGTCAGCACCCGGTCGGCGGGCACGTCACCGGCGTCGGCCGTGGTGAGCACGAGCGGCATCGTCGGGCCCGCGATCTCCCGCACCTCCGCGCCGGAGAGCGCCATGGGCTGCATGACCACGCCGTCGACGCCGCGGGCCACCATTTCCTCGAGAAGCCTGCGCTCCGTGCCGGCGTCGCCGTCGGTGTTGCCGATGAAGGAGACGTAGCCCTCGGCGGCCAGTACGTCATGAATGGCGCGAGCGACAGCCGGATAGTAGGGGTTCGCGATGTCGACGAGCAGCAGAGCCACTGACTGCGTCTTCTGGCTGCGCAGGCCCTTCGCCACCAGGTTGGGGCGGTAGTTCTGCTGCTCGATGGCCTCCAGGATCCGCTTGCGCGTCTCCTCGGAGACGGCCCGCTTACCGCTGAGGGCATGGGAGACGGTGGTGCGGCTGACGCCGACAGCGGCGGCCACACTCGCGATGCTGGGGCGGTCGGGCTGTCTCGGCACCGCGTCACCTCCTCGACCACGTGATGCAAATCGTTTTGCATCGCTTGGGGCGTCACCTTAGCCGGGCGATGCGCCGCCCTGTCAACCCACATGTGTCCGCCACGCGTAGTGGTCGTGAACGCCCGTCTCCTGGCGTACGTCCGCGCGGGAGCCCGCCGCGAACACGGCCGTCTCGTCGAACGCCCCAACTGATCCACAGGTCTTGACGATTACCCGTTCGACGACCATGTTCTTCCCGGCGGGCCGCTGTCGTTCTGACCCCACCGCTGCCCATGCCGCATCCAGTTGCACCGACCCAGGGAGACTTCTTTCATGTCCATGCGCGCCCTTGGTGCAGCTGCCGCTACCGCGGTCGTGTTCGGGAGCGTCCTTGTGACGCCAAGTGCCGCGCGTACTCCCGACGGCGGGGCCTGCTCGTCGTCCGTCGCCATCGACGGTTACTCGGACGCCCTCGACAAGACCGAATTCCAGGGCGTGTTCGTGGGGAACCTGTCCGCCCTTGCCACCGACGCGGGCGGCAGGACGCTGGCCCTGTCCGACCGCTCCCAGCTGTTCTCGCTCGACGCGGACAGTCTCCGGCCCCGTGGTGTCGTGCGCCTCGCGGACGAGAGCGGGGAAGGCCTGGACGCCGAGGGACTGGCCGTCAACCGTGACGGGACCCGACTGGTCGCCTCCGAGAGCGAGCCCTCCATCCGCCAATACCGCCGTAACGGCGCCCTTGCCGCAAGCCTGCCCGTGCCGGATGCCCTGCGGGTCGCGCCCGTGGGCCGCGCGGTGGAGAACCAGACGTTCGAGGGGCTCACTCTCAAGCCGGGCGGGCGCACCCTCGTCGCCGCCATGGAGGGACCGCTCGGCGGAGACGGCGCGGGCATCGTGAGGCTGCAGACCTGGAGCCGGGATGACCGAACCCGCGACTTCCAACTCGCAGCGCAGTACGGCTACCGCACGGATGCCGATCTCGGGGTCAGCGAGACGGCCGCCACACCGGACGGGAGGCTCCTCGTCCTGGAGCGGGGGTTCACCGCAGGGGTCGGCAATACCGTCCGTCTCTACCTCGCCGACACACGCCGGGCCACCGACGTGAGCGACGTCGAGCATCTCAGCGGTCAGGAAGGAGTCGACCTGGTGCACAAGACGCTCCTCGCCGACCTCGTGGACTGCCCGTCCCTCGGCGCCCCCGCCAAGCAGCCCCAGCCCAATCCCCTCCTCGACAACATCGAAGCGATGGCCGTCACGGGACGCACCTCCGACGGAGGCCTCTGCCTCCTCCTGGCGAGCGACGACAACGAAAACGCGAAGCAGATCACCCGCTTCTACCACCTGACCGTACGGACGCCCGCCCAGCTTGATCGTTGACGTCAAGGGTCGACCGCGCCCTTGAACTTGATCACTCGCAGGGGTAACTGCCGTACGCGCAGGCGACCTTCGCCCGACCGGCTTTCCCGCGGCGCCGCGACGACCGGCGGGACCGAGCCCCGGACCCGTCAGCGCAGGGCGGCGGTGACCGCGTCGGCCATGGCCTGCTGGCCTCGCGCGTTGGGGTGGATGGGCTGTGCGGGCTGATGCGGCGTAATCCCCTCGATCCAGCGCTCCCAGGGGACCTGACAGATGTCGTGCCCGATGCTCGGGGTGTAGGTGTCCACGTAGGTGGCCCCTGACTGCTGCGCGGTAGCGGCGAGCAGGGAGTTGAGCTCCTTGATCCGGTCCCGCAGGAACGCCGCGTCGTTGACGGTGATCGGCTGCTTGAACAGGCAGTCCATGTGGTCCTCGGGCAGCACGGCCGGATAACCGACGAGAAGCACCTTCGCCTCGGGTGCGCGCTCACGGATCTGTGTCACCGCCGATGCGATCGCTGGAGCCACGGCGTCGATACGGTCGGACAGAGTGTTTCCGTAGCTCTTCGAGCAAGGCGCACCGGCAGGGTCGGTGGCTGCCAAGGCGACGCACTTGACGAGCACTTCGGCCATGCCGAGATCGCCGGCGCCCAGATCGTTACCACCGATGGTGAGGGTGACCAGCTTGGTCTGTGCGGTGACGGCGTTCAGCTGCGGGTCGTTGACCTTGCCGACCACGGGATAGGTCTGGAGCTCGGTCATGTGCTTGATCTTGGCGCCCGCACAGGTGACATCGCGTACGTCGGTGATGTCGGCCTTGGCCGCCACGAGGCGCGGGTAGTTGCGGTCGGAGCGCGCACACAACCCGGCGCTCTGGTCGGGAACACCGGCGCCCGCCGCGTAGGAGTCGCCCAGGGCCACATACAGCCCTGCGGGCTCTTCGGCCGCGGCTGCCGGGGCGGCACCGACAGCGAACGGGACGGCGACGGCGGCGGCAAGCCCGGCGCGCATCGCTGATGCGCGGATGGCCGAATTCCATTTCGGCATACGGGAGTTACCAGCGAACACAGCTTCTCCTGTCACTTGGGGGGTGGCTGAAACTGCCTCTTACCTCTGGTTAGCCAGGAGAATGACGCGTGTTACCGGCAGGTACAACTGGCGGGTAGGTCACGTTTCGGTCACCTGTTGCGGTGTTACGCGGGTGATACGCAACTGCCGGTCTGTTGTGATGCCGGGGTGATGACGCCGACGCCGACAGCCCGCGGCTGGCGTGCCTGATACCGGGTGGACGAAGGGGCTGCCAACTGCTGCGGCTATCGCCATCGGACCTCAATGTCTCTCAGAAGGCGTTATGGGGTTTGATGTCTGTCGTACGTTTGGTGCGAGCTACGGCTCGGTGCTCGTGGGGTTGGGTTCGGGGTTACGGGCGGGGCTGGGCGACCAGGCCGGGCTCGGCGAGGATCCCGCGGCTGACCAGGCATTTGAGCTTGGAGCGGGTGCCTTCGGTGTGCTTGGGCAGCAGGGTCAGGCACAGGTCGCGGGCGCGCAGCGGCCCGTCCTCATCGGCGAAGACAGCCATAATCTGCTGGTAGGCGGGGTGCTCGGGCAGCTCGGGTGCCGGCTGGGCCGGTAGTTCGAGGTCGGGTTCGTCGGCGAGGGCGAGAACCGTCTTGCGGGTGATCCGCAGGTGTTCGAAGGTGCCCCCATCGCCAGTCGGGCCCGCGCCGCCCTGCGGGTAGTACGCGATGCACCGTCCCTCCGTGCAGACTCCGGCGCTTTCGGCGGCTGTCCTTACCGCGATCGGCGGCATGAGACCGGTCGGACAGGCTGCGCAGGCACAGAAGGTAGGACGAGGGCAGCGGACGCGAGCGTGACGGGCGGGACGTCGAGCACCAGGCGCACGGGCACGCGCGTACGCGCGTGGTGTTGCGGGTAGAGGGCGACCAGTTTGAGGACGTAGGGAGGGTGGAGGGCCGATGGTGAACGCCACAATGTGCAGCTTCCCCGGCTGCGGGAACGCCGCGCTTGCTGTGCCGTACGCGGATAGGCGTCTGTGCGGCGCCTGTATGCACCGGATACGGACCCAGGACCAACGGGCGCAGGACCGACGGGCGCGGGAAGAGCAGGTGCGGGAGGTCGTGGAAGAAGGTCGGGTGCAGCGGAGGGCGAAGGAAGACGCGAAAAGGGCCCGGAGTCGCGCCGCATCCCCGGCCCGGCAGGAGGCGGCGCGACTCCGGGCCGTTGAGACACTGCGCACCGAACCCGCACCGCCGAAGAAGACGGCCCACACGCCGCCGCGGCCTTTGCGTGAGCGCGCGCCGGGATGGTGGGAGATCAACGACCGCTAGTGACGGCGAGCAATAAGAGGAGTTATGAGGCTTGATGCCCGTTACAGGTTTGGCGTGGGGTAAGACTTGCTGCTCGTGGGATTGGGTGTGGGTTACGGGCGGGGCTGGGCGAACGCGGATGCCTTCGGTGTGCTGCTCATAACGCCGTCTAATAGATTGCTGGTGGCGGGGGCGGGAGTCTCTCGGTGAGGACTGGCCGTTGGCGACTGCGGCCAGCGTCAACTCGGGGTAGGCGTCCAGCGGCGCTGTACCTATCGCCGTCGGCGACCGCGGCGCTGGGGCCAGCCCAGGGCGACGGACTCCAGCGTGATGAGCCAGCCGTCCAGGCCGTACCGCCCGCCGCGCGGCACGTCCGGACTGATGTCCCTGGCCGCGGAGTCCTCGACGGCATGCAGCCACAACTGCCCTGGCACGGGAGCGAACGAACGTAACCCGGGCGGGTCCTCCCGCCGGCGCAAGGCCACCGTGTGGATCGCGCCGATGCGCGCGGTGACCCGCTCGGGCTCGCCGCCGATCGCGCCGTGCCAGCACACCTGCACCATCCCGTACAGCCGTGCCCCCTTGGGCGGGGAGACAGACTCCCGCTCCACGGCCGTGCGGCGCAGCGCGGGCAGCTCGTCCGGGGTGAGCTCGGTGAGATGATCCCGCCAGGTGGTCCGCCGGTCCGTGTCCAGGTCCATCAGAGCGAGCTCCCAGGCCACCTCGTCCCCGACCCGGAATGGCTGCCCGCAGCAGGCGTGCTCCCATTCCTCGTAGAACGCCTCCATTTGCTCCGCCCCTCTGGTCAGGGCGACCCTGCCGGATCGTCCGTCGTGTATCCATTGACCGTGACCGGTGACTTTCAAGGCGTAAGGGCCTGACTGTGCCAAGCCCGCGCGTCTCCGGCTGATGGGGCGGAGTTTTCGAAGCGGCGTAGAAGTTCCTTCAAGGCGGTCATCTCGGCCGTCAGCGCTGTGCGGCCCTGGTCGGTGATCTCCACCCAGGTGCGGGGGCGTTTGCCCTGGTAGCCCTTGGTGATGCGCACCAGGTCCTGCCGGGCGAGGACTTCGAGGTGGCGGCCAAGGTTCCCGTCGGTGAGCTGCAGTAGTTTCTTGAGGTAGCCGAAGTCGGCTTGCCCGGTTTCGTGGAGGACGGCGAGCACACCGAGGCGTGTGCGTTGGTGGATGGCATCGTCGAGTCCCGTGGTCGGGTGGTCCGTGGCATCCATGGTTATCGACCGGCTCGTTCGTTACGCAGCGACACCAGACCGGCTGTCAGGACCGCCAGCCCCATCAGGGCGTAGATGAGGGGTTGTACTTCGTAGATCTGGCCGCCGTGGGACGGCGGGCCGATGATTTGTTCCGCGATGGTGTTCAGCTTGCCGCTGAGCAGATAGGAGCTCTCCATCGCGGCGGCGATTCCGAGAGCTGTCGCGCAGACGGCGAGGTAGGTGTTGCGCTGGGGTACGGCCAGGGCGGCAAGGACCAAGGCGATCAGGACGGGCGGCCCACCGATAAGCGACGCGGGCAGTGCCAGGATGAGCAGCAATGCGACCGCGAGGGCCCCGGCACCATAGGCGCCGCGACCGGAACCGACCCCGAACCTGATGCGCCGCCTGCGATACCAGAGAGCCACGACGGCGAAGCCCAGCGCCCCCGCCACCCACCAGTACAGGTACCCCTGTCTCCACAGCGGACCGAACGGGACGTACTGGAACGGCGCGCTCAGTAGGAACACGGCCCCGAAGGTGAGCAGCGGGACCGAGGACGCGCGACGGTCCCCGCGCGCCCGTTCGCACAGTGCGTCCAACTGGGCAAGCGTCCCCGATGTGTCAGCGGCTTCCATCACAGGCCCCCCATCCTCGTTTCCTAACTCCTTACTCTGCAGTGCAGAGTATTCTCCCGTCAAGAGCCCAGAGTTCGGGTGCGCTTGTCAGATCACGGAGCGGACGGCGGGGAGTTCCATCGAGGCGCCTTACCGGCGCATGCCGAGTTGATCGGGCCGCTGAAGCCGGACGGGGGCCTGGCAGCGGGCGCCGTCGTCGCGGATCGCGTCCATCGGGATCAACTCCGCCCGGCGGGCCCGTTGAGGGCTTCGGTCAGCCGCACGTACGGGCCGACTTCTGCGTCGCGAACCCGTATGCGCCGACCAGCCGGTAGAAGGCGCGTTCTCCATCGTTTCGATGTCTCAGGTGACATGGCATGTCCGCAGCGTTCGGGCCTGAGTGGGCGTCAAGTCCGATCTTCCTCGGTCCGTGATCGCTCGGTCGTGGTACTGATCGCCACGTAGGCCATCTGCTGGACATGTCCATGTGGAGATGCGGGGCGGGGAAAGAGAGCCGTATCGCAGCGACTTATCGGACGAGCAGTGGGCGTTGATCGAGTCGGTGATCACGGCCTGGAAGCCGGACCGGGTGGCGCGGTCGGCGACCGGGGACCCGGGATCCTCCGCCCCCGCTGTCCCGCACCAGCGCAGGCCGGACGAGCGAACGTGATCCCGACGGTCCACCAACACGCTGATTCTGACGGCAAGTTCAGAGAATGCCTGATCTTCCGTATGGCCTTAGACATCACGAAGGCCGTAACGACCTCATGGACGAGGGCTGGGAGGTGGGCCCCGCCGTTACTCCGTACGTCACGAGCAAGACCAGTCGGCCGACACTCCGGTTGCCCTCCACCTTCGAGAGTGCGGTCGCGGATGGCTTCGCATTCCATACCCGACAGGGCCGCCAGCGCAGGTGACCAGGACGCCGGAGGGGCTTCGACGGCGTGGCCGTCTCCGACTGGATGGCCGCCCGTACCACCGAAGGAGCCTCGCGGGGTGGCCTCGACCTGGTGATGCCGGGCCCGCTCGGCCCGTGGGGCGACGCGCTTGTGGCGGCAGTGGAAGCAGGCCGTGTGCCACAGGAAGTGGTGGACGACAAGGTGCTGCGGCTGCTGCGGGCCGCGGCCCGAGTAGGGGCGCTCGGCCCCATCCGGTCAGGACGCCCCCGCCGCCCCCCCGGCCGCTCTGCGGCCGCCTGTGAGCCCCTGGCTAGCGGTAGTGATGGGAGTACCGTGCACGATGGGCCAATTTTCATGGCTCTGGGGAAGCATGGTGCACACCATGATCCTGGCAGGGCCGGTGCGCCTACGTGCTGACGGACAAGATCGGGAACCGTCGTTTCATGGAAAGGCACAGCGGGTTGAGGTGTTAGTGCCTCAACACCCGGCAATCTGGCCCGGTTTGACAGGAGCTAGAGGTAAACCGGGCATTGATGTCACTGGTTGGAGCCGCAGGGCATAGCAGACCCCGGACCGGAATGGAGTGGAGTGGGTCGACGATCTAGGCCAAGTAGCTGCGGTGTTCGGGCTGCAGGGTCTCAGCGATGTCCTGGGCGAGTTCCGCCTACCGTGCCCGTGGCCTTGCCGGTCTCGTCCCCGCCCGGCGCTCGGACGCCGGGCACGGACGTATCCCCGAGGAACTGCTGCACCTGGTCGAGGGGCTGGCCCTGCGCCGTCCGGCTCCGCATGTGACGTGCGTGCACCGGCGGGTGGTCGAGGTGGCCAAGGACCACGGCTGGCCGGTGTCGAAGCCGTTGGGGGTATCGGCCCCAGGCGGCCTGCAGGCGCCCGTCGGGTGAACTCGCAGGTGAGCGCTGCGTTTTACCGGACGCTGGTGTCGCTCCTGGTCAGTGTCGTGAGTACGTCGGCGACGGCGTTCGCGGAAGCGGTCATCAGCTTCCCGTCGACATTGTCGAGAGAGTCACACGCTTGGTGATAACACGGAGCGAGTCCAAGGTGCCGTCTTCCTTGGTCTGCATCGTCGCCATGCTCACGTTTCCCGTGGGGACACCCGCTTGGGAGAAGCCGGCCGAGTCGGTCGCGCGATAGCCCATCAGGTCCTTGACGATGGGAATGCCGCGCTGTTTGAGCGCATCGGTGAGAAGTTTCTCGACAGTCGCCGAGCCACGTGGCGGAACAGGATCCTTCTTCAACTCCTCTTGCAATTCCTTTGGTTGGTCGTCCAGACTCGAATTTTCGCCGTCCATGACATATGCCTTGCCGCCCCTCGTGCCGAGCATGTCGACGTTGACATAGGCGGTGAGGGCCTTGCGGTCACGCTCGGACAAGTTCCGCAGATATCCCGCGGACCCGAGCAGCCCCTCCTCCTCGTCCCCCCAGAAGGCAAGGCGCACGGTCCGGTCCGGCCGGAGGCCGTCACGCTTGAGGCTCTGGGCGAACTCCAAGAGCGCGGCCACGCCGGTGCCGTTGTCGTTGATGCCCGGTCCCTTGCTCACGCTGTCCAGGTGGGCCCCGGCCATCATCACCTGGGACGGGTCGGTCTTTCCGGTCAGTTCGGCCACTACATTGCTGGTCTGCCGGCCCTTGTGCGGGGTTTCGGTGGCGGTGACCTTCTGCCGGGTGACCCGGAAGCCGGCGGCGGTCAGCTGCTTGGCCACATAGTCCATGGAAGCCGTGTAGCCGGGGCTGGAGCCAGCGCGATTGCCGCCCTTGCTGTCGGCGATCTCCTGCAATGCGCGGACGTGCCGCCTCAGCTGTTCGCCGGTCATCCGGTCGGGAGCGGATGCCTTCCCGGATGTGGTTGCTCGCGGCGGGGCCCCCGCTTCTTCACCGCTTCCGCAGGAGACCGTAAGCAGGGTCACCGACATCACGACGCCGAGGACCGCGGCGCATCGGGGCTTCGACGGAATTCTGTGGTTCATGATCCTTCCATCTCTTTGCGAGTTGACAAGGGGCTTGGACGAGGGGCAGCCGCTGAGTCCTTCCTGCTGGATCACACCGTTCGCCCGGGGACGATGGCTGCGCGCGACGCGGAGCAGTCGCTCAGTTGGGGCACAGGGCGTTCTTCGACGGCAGAGTGCCCTCGACGAGGTAGGCATCGACGAGCCGGTCCGTGCAGGCCGACCCGGATACGTAGGCGCCATGCCCTGCGCCCTGGCGGGTGATCAGCGAGGCGGTGCCCAGGTTCTTCTGTACGGAGCGGGCGTTGTCCAGGGGCGTCGCCGCGTCGCGGGTGAAGGAGACCAGGAGCATGGGCGGGGCGTCGGGGGCGATGATCGGTTCGACCGTGCCGGTGGGGGAAACGGGCCAGGACGCGCAGTCGAGCATCGTCCACGCGTTGGAGGCGCCGAACAAGGGGGATTGTTCGGCCAGTTCCGCTGCTGCCTCAAGCAGGCTGCGTGCCGAGCGGGGTGCCTTGCTGTCCAGGCAGAGGACCGCCGACTGGGCTATGTCGGAGTTGAAGTCGGCGTCGACGCGGCGGACCGGGCTTCGCCGGTCGCCCTCGGTGCGGCCGGCGCCGTCCTGTGGGTCGGCTTCGTCCTCCTCGGCCAGGCGCATGAGGGGTACGCCGTCGCCGTCCATGGCCGCGTCCAGCGCCTCGGTCAGGTGGGGCCACTCCTCCTCGCGGAAGAGGATTCCGGCCAGGGCGTCGGTGGCGGCCAGAGTGGTCAGCTCCGTGGCGTCGAGGCCCGGCAGGGGGTTCTCGTCCAGGTCCTGTATGAACGCGGTGATCTCGTCGATGACCTGGTCCGCGGTGGTGCCGAAGGGGCAGGAGCCCTGGGCGGCGCAGTGCCGGGCGTAGCGCCGGAAGGTGTCCTGGGCGACCTGCACGTCGCGCGCGGTGACCTGCTGCATGGTCATGCCCGGGTCGACCACGCCGTCCAGCACCAGCTTGCCGACCCGGGCTGGGAAGAGCTGGGCGTATTTCTGCCCGATGTAGGTGCCGTAGGAGGTGCCGACGTAGGTGAGCTTCTTGTCGTCGAGCGCAGAGCGCATGATATCCAGATCACGGGCCACGCTGGTGCTGTCCATGTGGGAGAAGACCGGGCCGCTGGCCCGCTGGCAGGACTTGGCGCGGGCCGCTGCGGCCGTAATGGCCGTGTCCGCCTCGGACTGGGTGCGCGGTAGATACGTCATGTCCGGTTCCGGCGGGGCGTCCTTGCCCGTGGGGCAGGTGATCGACGCGGATTCGCCGATGCCGCGCGGGTCGAAGCCGACCACGTCGTAACGGGCCGTCGTCTGGTCGCCGGGCGTCCAGGCGCCGCTCGCCACATCTGCCGCGGCACCGGCCCCTGGGCCGCCGGGGTTGTAGAGCAGGGACCCAAGGCGGCGGTCCGGGTCGGTCGCCTTGAGGCGGGAGACCCGGATCTTGATGGTCTCGCGGTCCGGGGCGGCGTAGTCGACCGGCACGGTCACCCAGCCGCATTCGGCTTCCGGTAGCGCGTCCTTGGTGACCTCGGGGCCGCAGGCCGCCCATCGGATCTTCTGTTGCGTGAAGTGGGCCGGCACCGGGCGGCGCTCGGTCTGGTCCCTCTTGGTGCCTTTGTGGTCCGCCGACGTCCCCTGCGGAGTGCATCCGGTGACCACCAGTACGACTGTGGCCAGCGCCGCCGCGCAGGGAACCGCAAGGTAGCCCTTCGCCATGTCCGTCGATCTCCCTGTGTTCCAAGAACAGCACTGTCAAGCCGTACGGCTTCTCCGTCGGCGCTGCTGTCGCTCCTGGGGCCCGGGCCGCTGGTCCGCGAACGCTGCCGCGGTCAGTGCGAAAGGGGCCTTGTGCCAGGGTCACCTTCGTGTTCGGCAGCCCTGTCACACGGGCATCTCGCCGGTTCGGCATTCCGGTGTCGCCTGTGTAACGGGCGGACAGCGAAGGCTCAGGCGTGGGGCAGCCTCAGGACCAGGCGGGCGCCACCCAGGACGGGGTCGGGGTCCTCGGCGGTGAGGGTGCCGCCGTGGGCGGTGGCGATGGAGCGGGCGATCGCCAGGCCCAGGCCGGTGCCGCCGCTGTCGCGGTCACGGGCGGTATCGAGGCGGGTGAAGCGTTCGAAGACGCGCTCGCGGTCAGCGGCGGGAATGCCGGGTCCGTCGTCGCTCACCTCCACCACGGCCTGGCCGTTGTCGGTGGTGACGGTCAGGCGCACAGCGCTGTCGGCATGGCGGCAGGCATTGTCGACGAGGTTGGTCAGCAGCCGCTCGAGCTGGGAGGCGGCGCCGTTGACGGGTGTGGGAGCGGGGGCGCGGACCTCTACGGCGGGGTCGTCCTTAAGACGTTGGGTCTGCGCGTGGGCGAGGTCGGCGAGGTCGAGGGGGCGGTGGGCGGTGGGGGTGTGGGCGTCGAGCCGGGCCAGGAGCAGCAAGTCGCTGACCAGGTTCTGGAGTTGCGCGGTGTCCTTGAGTGCTTCGTGAGCTACGCGCGGCCAGTCGGCGCGCTCGGGGCGGGCGGCGGCGACTTCGAGGCGCGCGCGCAGGGTGGCCAGGGGGCTGCGCAGTTCGTGCGAGACATCCGCGGTGAAGGTCTTGAGCCGTGACACCGCCCTCTCCAGGCGGTCCAGGGTGGAGTTCAGGGTGGTGGCCAGGCGGGAGATCTCGTCATGGGAGGCGGGCACGGGTAGGCGGCGGTGCAAGTCGGTGGCGGTGATCTCGGCGGCGTCGCGACGCACGGCCTCCACCGGTGCCAGCGCCCGGCCCACCGCGTACCAGGTCAGCAGCGCCGCCAGGAGCAGGATGAGCAGTACGCCGGGGATGAGCACGATGAGCAGGCGGGCGAGGGTCTCGTCGGTGGAGGTGAGGTTGATGGCGGTGGAGATGCGGTAGCGGCCGTCGCCGCTGGTCTCCACGATCGACTCGTCCTCCGCACTGGACGACGGCGTAGGGGACGGGGCGGGCGAGGCATCGGGCACCGGCTGTGCGGGCTCGCCGCGGGTGACGTCACCGTCAGGGCCGATGACATAGTCGCCACCGCTGTCCGCCCCGGTCGAATCGAGCAACTCCGCTACAGTTTTGACCTGTTGGCGGGCAGTGTCCTCGGCCTCCTGACGCAGATCCGCGCGTACCGCGCTCACCAGGACCACCGAGCCCACAGCCAGCGCGAGCGCCAGCACGGCGGTGACGGCGAGGGTGGCGCGGCCCCGTACCGTGCGGGGGCGCAGCCGGCGGCTAGCCGCCATGGGGGTCGAGCCGGTAACCGGCGCCTCGGACGGTCTGGATGCTCTTGCGCCCGAACGGTGTGTCGATTTTCCGGCGCAGCGCACTGACGTACACCTCCACGATGTTCAGATCGCCGTCGTAGTGCTCGTCCCAGGCACGCTCGAGGATGTCGGTCTTGGTGACCACCTGACCGGCCCGCTCAGCCAGGCAGACCAGAACCGCGAACTCCTTCGCGGTCAGGGAGACTTGCTGCCCGTCGCGCCAACAGCGCAGCCCGACCGGCTCGATCCGCAGATCGCCCAGCTCCCACACGGTGGTCGTGGTCGGCCGGCCGGAGCGGCGGATGAGGGCCTTGAGGCGGGCAGCGAGCACCACGAAGGAGAACGGCTTGCTCAGATAGTCGTCGGCGCCGGTGTCCAGGCCGTCGGCCTCGTCGTACTCCCCGTCCTTGGCGGTCAGCATCAGGATGGGGGTCTTGTCTCCGGCGGCGCGCAGGCGGGCGCAGACGTCGTAGCCGTGCAGGCCCGGCAGCATCACATCCAACGTGATCACGTCGTACGTGCCTGCCCTGGCCAGGCGCAGGCCCTCGCGGCCGTCGCGGGCCCAGTGGACATCGAAACCCTCGGCGGCCAGGCCGTCCCGCAGCACTTCGGCCAGCCGTTCGTCGTCCTCCACCACCAGTACGCGCATGCGGGCAATCCTGCCGCAAGTGTGCCGCATCCACCTGAAGCGGCCTTCAGGTCTTCAGGCTCGGTTCAGGTTCTCAGGGCCGCTTCAGGTTCTCAGCGTGGCCTCAGCCCTCGCCCTGCACGGTGGAGCACATCGCCACCGCGCTCCGAGCGGCGGCAAGCACCGAAAGGGACTTCCCATGAAGGCCACCAAGACCGCCAAGCGTCTCGTGATCGTCGGCGCCACCGCCTGTTCGGCATCGGCGCCGCGATCGGCACCGCCAACGCCACCGGCGGCGACTCCGACAAGGCGGCGACCAAGGCCGAAAAGGTCGAGGGCGCCGAGCCCACACACCCCGCGGGCACCGTCATCCAGAGCGACGGCACCGTGTCCACCATCGTCGACCCCAACGACGGCGGCGAGGAGACGGAGAACGGCACCCCGGCCCAGCCGAACAGCAAGGGCTCGGACGCCAAGAAGTAACACTCTTCGCGGGCGGGGTACAGGCAACTGGGCCGGACCCCGCCCGCGAGAGTATGGCGCAACGCGGGTGTACAACTACTGCGGCGGGCTCGAGCAGTCCCGATGTGGGCGTGCGCCGCACGCGGCG
Organism: Streptomyces sp. NPDC002851; assembly: GCF_053591935.1. Taxonomy (NCBI): domain Bacteria; kingdom Bacillati; phylum Actinomycetota; class Actinomycetes; order Kitasatosporales; family Streptomycetaceae; genus Streptomyces; species Streptomyces sp. NPDC002851. The sequence goes on from NZ_JBSFUT010000024.1 coordinate 21,076, forward strand.
ACGTGATCGTCCAAGGGGAAAGCCCTGATGCTATCGCTGGGCGGGCGGCTCCGCGGGGCAGGTGGTGCCGTCGTCCGGCACGGTTCCCTTGACGAAGAAGGCGTCCACCTTGGTGCGGATGCACTGTGAGGGGAGGTAGGCGCCATGACCCTCGCCCTCGTACGTGATCAGCACGCCGGACCCCAGCCGCTTCGCCGTGTCCTGGGCCCAGGCGTACGGTGTCGCCGGATCGTTCTTGCTCCCGATCATCAGGATCTTCGGGGCGCCGGGCTTGTCGATCCGGCGAAGGTAGTCCGTACCCTTGGGCCAGCCCGCGCAGGCCACCGCCAGTGCGGCCGAGCCCGGCCCGAAGTACGGGGAGACCTTGGTCAGTTGCTTGTCCGCGTCCTCGTACTCGCGTACCGGATCGGCCGGCCGCTCGGGGTCGTCGGCGCAGTTGATCGCGAGTATCGCCTCGCTGCCGATCCTGTCGCCCGTGCGCTTATTGATCGCCATGAGAGTCCCCGGGTCATCGGCGTCGAGGATGTCCTTCACGCCCTGCGCCAGCGCGGGCCAGGACTTCTGGCTGAGCAGCGCCCCTTGGGCGGCCTTCTGCAGATCCTGTGCGGTGACGTCCTGCCCGTCCGCGGTCTTCAGCGGCCGTTCGGTGAGCTTCTTGACCGCTGCGTCATAGCTCGCCTGCACGGCCTGCGGGCTGCTGCCAAGGCCGCAGCCTTGCTCGGCGCAGCCCGCGAAGAAGGCGTCGAGCGCCTGCTGGTAGCTCTTGGTCTGCATCAGCGCGCGCTGTTTCCCCGTGAACTGCAAGGTGTCCACGGCGTCCAGGGCCATCCGCCCGGTCTTCTTCGGGAACTGGCTGGCATACACCGCTCCCAAGCGTGTCCCGTACGAGATCCCCATGTAGTTGAGCTTCTTGTCGCCGAGGGCCTGGCGCAGGACGTCCATGTCCCGGGAGACGTTGATGGTGCCGACGTGGTCGAGCAGCGGCCCAGTGTCCTTGCGGCACGCCTCGGCGAGCTTCTCAGTCGCGGCCACGATTTCTGCCGCGCCGGGCTGCTTGCCGCTGCCGTCCTGGGGCAGTTCCTCGCGTTGCTCCTGGCCGCCGCACTTGACCGGCGAGGAACGGCCCACCCCACGCGGGTCGAAGCTGACCAGGTCGTAGTACTCGGCGATTCCGGCCGCCTCCTGCCTGAAACCGGGGAGCGTGTCGATGCCGGAGATCCCGGGCCCGCCGAAGTTGAAGACGACCGAGCCCTTACGGTCCGTGCCGGACGCCTCGGTCCGGAAACGGGACAGGGCCAGTTCGAGGGTGTCCTCGCCGGGGTCTGCGTAGTCGACCGGCACCGTCAGCTTGCCGCACTCCATTCCCTCGGCGGCCTCCGTCTCCTCTTCGGACGCGTCCTCCTTGGCTTCGCAGGGGCTCCAGTCGACCTGTTGTGTGTAGAACCGTGTGAGGTCGGGTTGCGAGGCAGCTTCGGTGACGGCCGTGGAGCCCGCAAGCAGCAGGGCTGCACCGGTCCCGGCCGCGATCACGCGTCGTACGTGCATGGGTCAAACCCTTCAGGGAGTAGTGCCCCTCGATCAGCCTAAGCACCGCTGTGCCCGCTGCGCGCGGCGAGCGCGCAGGCGCCCTCCGCCATGGCCGCCCCAGGGCGGGGCACGGGCACGCTCGGACTCGGTGTGGCGCCGGATCCGAAGCCGCGTGCGGCCAGACGGACGGCGGCCTTCAGGCGGGTGGGAGCGTCAGGCGGGCAGGGCGTAGAGGACTGTGCCGAAGGCGGTCAGCCGGCCTGGGCGCTGGTGTCGCTGGCGTGGGTGAGGTCAGGGGTGTCGCGTCAGTCCGGTCCGCGGCAGTCTCTCGTGCCGCCGTGAATCCACCTGTGGACCTGCCGGAGTGCGCCAACCGCTGCGGCCGTCCCGCCCGGGTGCCCCCACGGCGGGACGGCGCCCCGGCCCCGGAGGGGCGATTGACACCCCGTTCCTCCGTTCGAGGGAAACCCCCGCGCTGCGGCGACCGGCGGGGCGGACGGCACGGTGCGGTCATCGTGGAGCATGACCATCCAGCACACCGCCGATACCGATGGCGCAGCATCTGGGCTGTCGAGCCGCCGTCTCGCCGTCGGTGCCGCGGCCACGGCCGCAACCATCGCGGTCCCGGAAGTCCCCGCGCATGCCTCGTCCCCCGACGCCGCCATCAACGGCGTCACCTCCCCGGGCACGGCCCGCAGCGTGGCACGGGCCGTCCTCCTGCTGGACGAGAACGAGCGCGAACACCCCGCTCTACCGGAAGATCCTGCTCAGGGAGGGCCTGCCCCGCACCCGGAGCGGGCCGAACAAGGTCCTAGTCATCGGCGCGGGCATCGCGGGCCTGCCCGCCGTCGGCATCCGGGTGCGTCGTTCCGCCTACCAGAAGTCCCCACGCGCGGTGAACCGTTCCTTCGGCATCCCCCAGAAGTAGCCGGACACGCCCTCCTCGCAGATCCTGGACGACGTACTCGATCCCGTACGTGACGAGTTCAGCACCGTCGTGGCCGGCCGACGCGTCAACAAGCCCACCGCACAAGCTCTGGAGGGCTGGACCCGGGTGATCGAGCGGTTCGGTGACTGGTCGATGTACCGCTTCCTGACCGAACACGCCAAGCTGGACCAGAACACGATCGATCTGATCGGCACTATCGAGAATCTGACGTCGCGGCTCGCGCTGTCCTTCATCCACAGTTTCGTCGACGCCTCGTTGATCAATCCGCAGAGCCGATTCTACGAACTGGACGGCGGCACCGCGAAGCTCCCCGACGCCTTGCTCGCCCTCGTACGCGATCAGGTGCGCTTCGACCGCCGGGTGACTCGCATCGAGTACGCGGCCACCGCCCGGCCCGACCCCGACGTCACCCACGCCGACGCTGACGGCCCGCGGGTGTGGGTCGACACGGTTTCCGGAGGACGGTAAGGCACGGTTCAGCGTGAGCAGTTCACCGCAGACTGCGCCATCATCACCGTGCCGTTCTCCGGACTCCGACAGGTCTCCGTCGCCCCGCCGCTGTCGTAGGGAAAGCGCCGCGCGCTCATCGCGCTGCACTACGACAGCGCCGCCAAGGTCCTGCTCGAATTCAGCCGCCGCTGGTGGGAGTTCGACGAGGCCGACTGGAAACGGGACTGGAGGCGATCAAGCTCGGTCTCTACGACGCCTACCGCAGAGGCCAGACACCCGACGACGGCAGCCTTCTCGGCGCCCACCCATCGGTGCCACCCGGACACATCAGGGCCACCCAACGCGTCCAGTACGCCGCGCGCCGCTGGATCTCCCGAAATCAGCCCGCGGCCGCGGCCGTGACAGGCGGAGGACCAGTCACCGACAACCACAGCCGCCTCATGTTCAACCCTTCCCACCCAGGGCCCGGCAGCAAGGGCGGAGTCATGCTCGCCGCCTACTGCTGGGCCGACGCCCGCCGCTGAAACTCCTTCGACGACGATGCCCGCTACCCCTACGCCCTGCGCGGAGTGCAAGAGGTCTACGGACAACGCGTCGAGGTCTTCTACACCGGAGCGGGCCGAACCCAACGCTGGCAACGCGCCCCCTAGGCCTACGGCGAAGCCTCCGTCCTCCGCCCCGGCCAGCACACCGAACTCTTCCACCACATCGGCCCACCCTCGAAGGACCCCTGCACTTCGCCGGCGACCACACCTCGCTCAAACCCGCCTGGATCGAAGGCGCCCCTCGCGCAAGGGCTGCCACCAGTTGGTGATCGAGCCGTTCAAGCCGGTCATCGATGCCTGGCTGCGGGCCGACATCACGCTGAAGGGGACGGTGATCCACGAACGGCTGGTCGATCAGTACGGCTTCACCGGCAACTACCAGCGGGTCAAGCTCTATCTGCATCAGGCCAGGCCGCGGGTGATGGACGAGCTGGGCATCAGTCCGGACGAACTGGACGGTCTGCACCGCAGGTTCGAGGTGTTTCCCGGCGTCCAGGCCCAGGTCGACTGGGGCGACGAGGGCGGCATCCTCGCCCGCGTGGGGATCAAGAAGGCGTACTCCTTCCACATGGTCCTGTCCTACTCGCGGGACCCGTTCTGCTGTTTCACCACGTCGATGGACCTGGCGACGTTCTGGGATTGCCACCGACGGGCGTTCGCGCACTTCGGCGGGGTGCCGAAGACGATCGTCTACGACCGGACCAAGACCGTCGTGCGCCGTCATGTCGCTCCGGGCGAGGCGGTCCCGCTGCATCCGGAGGCGGTTGCGTTCGCCGGGCACTACAACTTCGACATCGACGTCCTGGCCGCCTACCGGCCCCAGGGCAAAGGGCGGGTCGAGCGGCAGGTCACCATCGACCGCGATCATGTGCTGGCCGGGCGGCCCTTCGGCTCGGTCATCGAGCTGGATGCGGCCTTCGTGAACTGGGTGCCGTTGCGGCGGGCGCGGGTCCACCGCACGCACCTGGAGGTAATCGGCCTGCGGGCCGAGCGGGATCACGCCGCCCTGCGGCCGCTGCCGAAGCGGCCCTATCTCGTCGCCGACCGGCACCTGCGGCACGTCAGCAAGGACTGCCTGGTCGCCTTCGAGGCCAGCCTCTATTCGGTGCCGGCCCGAAGAGTCCGCCCGAGGCAGTTGGTCGAGGTCAGGGTCGGAGGCGACACCGCCTCCCTGCATCTGCTGGCGCCGGACCTGAGCGGGTCCACGCTGCTGGCCGTCCACCCGCGAGCGCATGCCCGTGGGACCTGGACGAGTCTCACTCGGACGGCCTGCCTGATGGCACGGGCCGTCGCACCACCACGTAGGTTCCCGACTTCGCCGTCCGGCCCGGCAGGCCACAGAGTTAGGAGCGGTTCAGCGGTCGAGGGCGGCGATGGCCGCTTCCCGGGCCTTCTGAGGCCCTGCCCCGAGACTGTCCGGGGCGCCGTTGCGGCCCAGGGTCTCCCACTGTTCAGGGGTGACAACCGCGTGGACCTTGATGTCGTCCAGCGGGTCGGCGGTGCCGTCTGGCTGCTTGCCGGACTCGGTGGTGCGGCCCTGCCACATCTTGGCGAGCTCGTGGATCATCGGTGCGCGCCACTGGCCACCACCTTTGAGGACCGGAGAGGGAGCGGGTCAGCTCCGCAGAGTTGACCATGTGGCGGTCATGGGTGTTGCTTCTGTTGTGGGGTTGTGGGGGTGAATTCGGTGTGGTCGAGGTGGAAGGTGATATGGGCTTCGGTGTCACCGTTCCAGGTGAAGCCCGGGCCGTGGTAGCGGGGGCTGCCGCGTTCGAAGGTGACGCTTCCGGTGATGAGGTAGCCGAGTTCGTTCAGGTAGGCGGTGGCGTCGGGGCGGTGGGCCCAGGTGCGGGCGAGGTCGTCACGCAGTGCGATAAAGCGGGTCTCCGCCTCCCGCGCGTGCCGGCACACGGTGTCGACGGCGGTTTGCAGGTCCATGCCGCGGCCGTGGCGCAGGACGGTGATGGCGTTGTTCATCCAGTCCCCGCCGATGGTCTCCTTGCGGTAGGAGTACAGGTCGTTGACGAGGCTGAGGTGGTCACACACGGCATCGATGAGGGCGTCGTAGCGGGTGTCCGAGGTGAGTGCCTGGGGGAGGTCGACGCCGAGGGTGTATTCGGTCAGTACGGCGAAGGGGCGGGCGACGACGGTCTCACGCCGGATGCGCAGGTATTCCTCGTAGCCGGGCAGGTAGGCGCTGGTGTTGTTGGCGAGCTCGGTGACCATGTGGTGCTGGTAGGTCTCCACGACCTGTAGATACCGTTCGGTCATGGCGGGGGGCATGGTGCGCCGGATGCGGCCCCACACATCGGCCAGCATGCCGGCCAGCGCGCCGTGGTCTGCGGCGTCCCCGGTGCGAAAGACCTGCAGGAAGACGTCGGCGGCCGCCGTGGCGGCGGCGAAGTCGCGGCCGAGGCCCGCGGTTTCCTGGCGGGGGTCGCGGGCAGCGGTGAGGGCGAAGACGTCGTCGATGGAGGTCAGGCACTGGGTCATGTCGGCCGCCTCACGCAGCCGGACCGGGTCGGCGTGGGGGTAGACCATGGCGGTCCACCATGCGCACAGGTAGGAGGCGAACCGCCGGGGATCATCGGGGTTGCCGAAGTGCCGGGTGAGCCATCGGCCGGTCCAGGCATCGGATGCCTGCATCAGCTGAGGACACCAGGGGTGGCATGCGGTGGGCAGGGTGTGCAGGACGTCGGGCAGGTAGTGCTGTTCGCCGACGATGTCTGGCCGGATGCTCTGAACTGTGGTCATCGGATGCTCCGTTGGGGCGGCGGCGCCCCGGTGCGGTGGGCACGCTTTAGTCGCGGGCTGACGGGATTGACGGGGTGCCGGAGCCGTAATGGAGGCAGGCCGCGGCTGTAGTTGGCGTGGTGGCGCGAACCGCTGGTGCTCCTTGGCCGCTTTGGCGGTCTCCACATCCTCGTGGCTGGGGTCATGTGCTCCTCCTGGTTGCGGATCGTGCGAGTTCGCGTAGGGCAGGGGCGGTGGCAGTCGGGATCGGGCTGCGGGTGAGGGCCTGTTCGGCCTGCCGGCAGCGGTCCTGGATCATCTGCTCGACCATGTCGGGGGCGCCGGTGGCGGTGATGATGTTCCGGGCGATGTCGGCCTGGTCATCGGTGAGTTGGGGGCAGCCCAGGAACTGGCGCAGCTGGGCGGCCTGGGCGCGGCTGGCGCGCTGGAGGGCGAGGGCGATGAGGGTGGTGTGTTTGCCGTCACGCAGGTCGTCGAGGTTGGGTTTGCCTGTCGCTGTGGGGGTGCCGTAGATGCCGAGGAGGTCGTCCCGGAGCTGGAAGGCCTCGCCGATGGGGAGAGCGAATGCGCTCAGTGCGGTGCGGAGTTCGCGGTTGGCTCCGGCGAGGGCGGCGCCGATGTGCAGGAGCCGTTCGACTGTGTACTTGGCGGTCTTGTAGCGGATGACGGCCAGGGCGAGCTGGACGTCGTCGGTGGGTTGACCGGTGGCGGTCAGGTCGAGGTACTGGCCGTACATGACCTCGGTGCGCATCGCGTCGATCAGCGGCAGGATGCCGGTGAGCTGGCGGTGGGTCAGGCCGGCGGTGTGCAGGAGTTCGTCGGACCAGGCCAGGGCGAGGTCGCCGATGAGGATCGCGGCTCCGGCTCCGAGCTGGTCGGCGGCGGTGGGGCTGCGGCCGTGGGCGTGGCGAGTGGCGATGATGCGGTGGACGGTGGCTCTGCCGCGGCGGGTGTGGGAGTGGTCCATGATGTCGTCGTGGATGAGGGCGAAGGCGTGGAACATCTCCAGTGCCGCCGCCACCCGCAGCACGCGGCGGATACCTTTCTGGCCGTCGGCAACGTGCCAGCCGGTCATGCACAGGAGGGGCCGCAGGCGTTTGCCGCCCGCCAGGAGGAAGCCGCGGAGGGTCTCGACCACTTCCGCGGGCATCCGGTGTGCGGCTGCGGCGGTGGCCTTGCGGTCCAGGTACTCCTCCAGGATGAGGTTGGTCTGTTCCCGTACGGCGGTGAAGTCGCCGGGTTCCACGACGAGGGTTGGGGCGGTCATCGGCGGTCGCCTCCCGCTGCCATCGCGTTCTCCTCTACAAGACGGAGGGGGCCAAGGCCCGCGCCCTGAACGAACTGGGCGACCGGGCGGTGGTCGCGGTCATCGGCGACGGGGCCGGCGGCAGGGCGTGGGAGGCACTGAACAGACCCGCCCGCATACGACAACGCCGTCGCGGCGTGCGACCTCTCCACCCAGTCGTGCACCGACTCCGCCCGGGAGGTATACCCCGACAGGCCGTCCGCCTGCGGCAGGGAACCGAAGTTTTCGCGGCGGCCGGTCAGCAGCTTGTGGACGTAGGCCTGGCGCCCGATGTCGAGCACGAGCCCATCCCGCGGGGAGTCGAAGACCCGATGCAGGCGAGGGTGAGCTCCGCCATACCCAGGTATCGGACCCAGCTGCCCGCCCGTGGCGCGTCCCGGTCACCGCGTCCTGCCGTCCGGGGACAGCCCCTAACCCGTACACCTTCAATCTCCCCCCTTGCCCGGGCCGCCACTCCCCGCCAGACGGGGGCGCACGGATCACAACGAAGCAGCGCGCATGGCAACTGCATTCCCGCACGCCACCACAAGCCGACCCACGCCCCCAAAGCGCGCTCCCGCACTCCGGCCGGCCACACCGCCAGAACGGCTGACAGAGCCGACCCCGGACGACGAACCCGGCCTGCACCCCATCGCGCCCGGCTCTGGCTTCGAGTGCGGCGCTCTCGGTCGCCGCGGCGCCCGGCCAGGTTCCCCCGACCCGCCAGCGAGGCGGAGGGCGGGATCGCAGGGGGCGGGCGGGACGTGCAGGCAGTTGGTGCTGTAGTCGCTGAACCTCAGGACATGCCCGGGACCGTCTTGTTCCGGTCGGTGGGAACGTACATCAGGGCCTGATGAACACGATGAGCGGAGAGCGTCCTCGTGATGCGCTCCACGACCCTGGCCCTCAACTTGTCGGGTCCCACAAGGTCACGAAACTCGCTTCACGTCCGCCGCGAGCAGGCTCCCAGGGGATTCGATCTCTTCGGCAGGTTCCTTGGACAGGGACCTCGCCTGACGCTCCCGTTTGGGCTGGTCGCCCGAAGGGCTCTCCCTACGCCGGGTGAAAACGTGGAGAGCCTTGATCGTGCCCCCTTCAACACTGGTCGGCTCGCGGAGGAAGCCACTCTGATCGCCCGGCGGGCGAAGCGCGGACTGCGGCGAGATACTGATCTGTGTCCGTGAGGCGGCAGGAGGACGAGTGGTGCATGTGCCGATCCGCCGCGTGATGACGGCCCTCGCCGCGTTCCTCCTGTGCGGCTGCGGAGCCGCGACGGGGCAAGCCAAGCCGGAGCCGACCTCAGTCCCCGAAGGGCCGTGCGCCCTGAAGTGGCACGACAACACCGACAACATTGGGGTGCCCACCCCGCCCGGGAAGTGGACCAACTCCACCGGCACCGTCAAGGCCCTGACCCTGTTCGTCGACTTCCCGGACATCCAGGACACCGAAGGCGTCCAGGCCCGCCACGACCGGTTCTTCCCCGCCACTGCGGAGTACTTCAAGACCGCCTCGTACGGGCGGCTTGACTACCGGCCGGAGCCGGTCATGAAGTACCTGCGGATGCCCAAAGCTTCCAGCGTGTACGGGCTCAAGCGAGGCGCCTCCTACGAGACCCGCCTCGCCCTGGTCAAGGACGCGATCGCGGCGGCCGACCCCGATGTCGACTTCAGCAGGTACACCAAGGGCGACCTGGTCAACATCATCGTCACGCCCGAGGCCGGCAAGGGCATGGATCTCGCGGCGACGCACATCGTCGCGGAACCGATCGACACGGACGAGGGCCCGAGTCCGATCATGCACGTCGTCGATGTCTGGGACGACGACAGCTCCCTGAGCCTCAACCACGAGAACGGCCACACCATGGGCCTGCCCGACCTCTATCCCGCCGAGGGAGAGGACCCCGCCTACCCGGCCGGGCGCTGGGACATCATGAGCGACGCCACCAGCGACGAAACCGACATGCTGGCGTGGAACAAATGGAAGCTCGGCTGGATCGACAACAACCAGGTCGACTGCGCCGCCAAATCGGGCACCACCACCGAGCACACCCTCACCCCGCTCGCCACCACCGGGGGCAAGAAGATGGTCGTCATCCCGTCCAGCGACAGCATCGGCCTTGTCGCCGAGGTCCGCACCAAGAGCGGGCTCGACCGAGCCCAGTGCGCCGAAGGCGTCCTCGTCTACCGGGTCGACACCAACAGACCGGGCGGCGAGATCCCGGTCACCGTCCACGCCGCCAACCCGCCCGATCAGTGCGGGAAGTCCAAGGGCGGCCACGGGGAACCGCTCTCCAACGCCCCCTACCACGCGGGACAGAGCTACAAGGATCCGAAGAGCAACACCACCATCTCCGTCACCGGCAAGAACGAGGACGGCAGCTACACCCTGAAGGTCACCCGAAGCTGAGCGAAGGCTCCTGCGGTACACGCCCAGAGGCCCACGAGCTCACCCAAACTTCGGTGTACGGCGGCGGTTCGTCTGTGCCGGGCCCGTAGGTTCGTGCCACTCCTTCACCGAGCGGTCTGTAGGTCCAAGACCACCGACAGTCGCCCTCAATCGGCGGAGGCGGTCCCTTTCGGGATGGACCGATAGGACGCCATGGCGGTCGCTGCCAGGAGCGCGGCCGCTGTCCCCGCGGCGACGCGCAGTCCTGTCGTCATGCCGAATCCGGTGGTCGAGATCAGGACGCCGAAGACGGCGACGCCGATCGCGCCTCCGGCCTGCCTGCATGAGCTCAACAGCCCCGAGACCACGCCGGCCCGTTCGGCCGGGACCGCTTCGAGCAGTGCCGTCATCATCGGCGGCGAGGCGACGCCGCCGCCGATGCCTATGGGCACCATGGCCAGAAGCAGGAGCCAGGTCGGTCCGTGCGGTCCGACCGCCAGAACGCCTGCGAAGCCCGAGGCTTCGAGCAGCAGTGCGCACGCCATCGGGTAGCGCGGTCCGAACCGTGTGGTGAGCTTGCCGGACAGCAGGTTCGACGCGAGAACGAATACCGTCAGTGGCAGGAAGGACAGGCCGATCTCCATCGGTGACCAGCCGCGTTCCTGCTGGAAGATGAGGGCGAAGATGAACATGAGGCCGTAGTAGGCGAAGTTCAGCGCGAATCCGGTGGCGAGGCAGGAGGCGAATACGGGCGACCTCAGTTCCCTTGGGTTCACGAGGGGGGCCACGGCGCGCGCCTCGATGCGGAGGAACCAGAGCGCGCCGGCGAGGGAGACGAGCAGCGGTAGGAGCACGGCCGGTGATCGCAGGCCCGTCGATGCCGTCTCGATCGCGGCGAACGTGAAGCCGGTGAGCGCGACGATCGCGGTGAGCTGACCGGCCAGGTCGGCCGGGGAGCGCTGTGGTGCCGATCGGGGGGCCCGTGCCAGGCCCGTCATGGCGAGCAGACCGAAGGGGACGTTGACGAAGAAGATGGCGCGCCAGCCGAGCTGTGCTGTGAGGAATCCTCCCGTGAGTGGCCCGGCGGCGACGGCCGCTCCGCCGCCCGCTGCCCAGATGGCGATCGCCCGGGCCCGTGCGGCCGGGTCCGGCAGGCACTGGCGGAGCAGGGCGAGGGAGGCGGGCAGGACCGCCGCGGCGGCCGCGCCTTGCAGGATCCGGGCGATGATGAGGACGGTGATGTTGGGGGCGAGCCCGCAGGCGGCTGAGGAGATGGAGAAGGCGAGCAGTCCGTAGCCGAACAGGCGGGTGGCGCCGATCCGGTCGGAGACGGTACCGGCCGAGAGCAGTAGTCCGGCGAAGGCGAGGGTGTATCCGGCCACCACCCACTGGAGGTTGGACAGGCCCGCGTGCAGTTGGCGGTCGATGGCCGGCAGCGCCACGTTGACGATGGTTGCGTCGAGGTTGATCAGGAAGAAGCCGAGACAGGATGCCAGCACGACGATTTTCGTCCGGCCTGGCATACCCGTACCGGGCTTGGCGACATCGTCTGGCGTGCCGTCACGCAGCTGGGGCGACCTGGCGGTCATGGGCGACTCACCTGTCCTTCGCGGGGCTCGGCGGTGGGAGCGATGTCGACCCGGTTGTCGTGGTAGACAGGCCCTTGACCCGTGTCGGTATCGCGTTCGGCCACGGTGGCGTTGACGTTTGCCCCGCCGGTGAGCTTTGACCAGTGGCCTTTTGTGGTGGCGGCGACACCGGGCCGTACCGCGTCGGTGACCTGGACTTGGGCGGAGAACGATCCGCGGTCGTTGAACACCCGGGCGTCCTGTCCGTCGACGAGGCCGCGGCTTGCGGCGTCGACGGGGTGCACGGCCAGGCTCGGTGGGCCGACTCGCTTGGCCAGGCCGGGCCGGTTGGCGAAGATCGTGTTCAGGAAGTAGTGAGAGGCGGCCGAGATGAGGACCAGGGGGAATCTCCGCGCGAGTTCCGGATCAGCGACTTCGTGCGCCGGGGTGTAGCCGGCCACTCGGTCGAGGCCGGCTGCCTCGGCGGCGGCGGACACGAACTCGAGCCGCCTGGAAGGGGTCGGGAAGCCGTCTCGGAACCGAGCCTCGTGCGCCGAGTGGTTCAGCCGTACCCAGCCTTCAGCGCGTAGGCGTTCGAGGGTGATGCCGGACAGGGAGGGGTGAGCGGAGGCAAGCAGTTGTCGGGCGAGCTCTTCGTCCGAGTCGAACAGGCTCGGCTCGGTCAGTCCCATCCGCCGGGCCAGGCGCCTGAATATCTCCGTCGTTGGGAGGCACTGCCCGGCGGGTGCCACGGCTGGCTCGTTCCAGGCGAGGTACAGGTGGCCGTAGCCGGTGTGCAGGTCCATGTGCTCGGTTTGCATGGTCGTCGGCAGCACAATGTCCGCGTAGTCCACCGTGTCGGTGGGGAACTGGTCGATCACCACCGTGAACAGGTCGTCACGGGCCAGGCCGCGCAGCACTCCGTTCTGGTTCGGGGAGCTGGCCGCCGGGTTCGCTCCGTAGACGAACAGGCACTTGACGGGCGGATCGTGGAGGTCGAGCAGGCCCTCGGACAGACGGGTCATCACCAATCTGCGTACCGGCGCCCGGCGCAGATCGTCGCGGCGCAGTGCCGCGATGTCGCCGCCGAAGGCCCCACCGGTGGAGTACGACAGGCCCCCGCCCAGGTATTGCCAGTCCCCGGTCACCCCCGGCAGACAGGCCAGAAGACGCAGCGCGGCGCCCCCGCCCGCATGCCGCTGCATCCCCATTCCCGCCCGGATCGCCGTCGGGCGGGTGCGGGCGAGCCGCTCGCCCAGCCCGATGATCTGCTGCTCGGGCACCCCGGTGATGTCGGCCACGCGGACAGGCGGATACTCCATGATCCGTCGGCGGAACTCGCTCCAACCGAGCGTGTGCTGGGCGAGATAGCCGCAGTCCTCGAGCCCGAGGGTGACGACGACGTGGAGCAGTCCCAGCGCCAAGGCGCCGTCGGTTCCCGGGATCAGGGCGCAGTGTTCATCGGCCTGCTTCGCCGTTCGAGTCAGCACCGGATCGACCGCGACGATGTGGGCGCCGTTCCGCTGTGCTTGTTTGATGAAGCGCCACAAGTGGTGCCCCGTGGTGAGCGTGTTCACGCCCCACAGCAGGATCAGCTGGGCGTGCGCGAGCGACTCCGGATCGATGCCCTGTTTTGTTCCCGTGGCGAACTGGACGCCTTCGGTGCCGGCGACCGAGCAGATCGACATCACATGCTCGGATGCGCCGAGCACGTTCCACAGTCTGGCCCCGGCCGGGCCGCGCATGCCCTGGAGATGGCCGAGGCTTCCGGTGCCCCAGTACGGCCAGATCGCCTCGCCGCCGAAGGCGGTGCGTATGTCGTGCAGGCGCTCGGCTATCTCGTCCAGCGCCTGATCCCACGTGATGCGTTCGAAGCGGCCGGCGCCTTTGGGACCGGTGCGACGCAACGGGTGACGCAATCGGTCCGGTGCCGTCGTGTGCTCCACGTACTGGTTCACCTTGACGCACAGTGTGCCGCGGGTGAAGGGGTGGTCGCGGCGGCCCTCGAGCCGCACGGCAGCGCCGTCCTGGACAGTCACGGTCCAGCTGCACCCGTCCGGGCAGTCCAGCGGACAGGCTCCGGATGTCGTGTGCACCGGGAGGGTGGGGAGGTTCTTGCGGTCAGAGGGCACGTGAGGATTCCTTGCTCCGCAGTCGCTGCCGCACCCGGCCCATCTCCGTGGCGAGCGCGGCGATCTCCGACGGTTCCACGGTCCGCGGGAGTTGCACATGGCGTTCGACCGCCTCGAGGGTGCGATCGGAGAACTCCGCGCGCCCTTCGCGGTCCACGGCCACGCCGTCCCTGGCGCCCCAATACGACTGCCACACGACGGCGGTCGCCTCGCTGACGCCAGGGGGCAGGTCCAGCTCGATCCGCCCCTGTTCGATCCGCACCGGATACCCGCCGGGCAGACCGAGCGGTCCGGGCACATGCGTGCTGACCGGGTGTTCACCCAGCAGATCACGCACGAGCAGTGCTGCGGTGTGCCCCGTCAAGGAGTTGAGCATCCGCCGATCGCAGGCCCGCAGGGGCGCGAGACGGTCGTGGACGTCGGTGACTTCGTCTGCGCCGATCCACGCCCGCGCCTCGTCCTGCAGCTCCGGCGTCGACAAGTGGTAGTGGTGCGCGAGAAGGCGGAGCTGCTCCGGTGCGCCCGCATCGGAGCCGGCGCCGGTCAGGGATGCGGCCAGGGTGGCGATGTTGCCGACTCCGCAGTGGATCGGGCCGCCGAGAGCCGCCAGGACCGGGTTGACGGCATCGGGGAAGCTCGCGTTCACGAACATCGTCCCCGGCCCCCCTGCGCGCGCGACGGCGTGGGACATCTGTGCGGAGAACTGCGCATGGAACGCAAACGCCAAAGCGATGCCGCCGGCCCGGACCAGATCGGTCCATGCGGAGGGGCGAACACGGGCCTCCGCAGGAGAATGTGTGGAGGAGCAGTTGAGCACGATGTCGGCGCCGACTTGGCCGACGAGTGCCGCCACCGAGTCTCCCGGCCGGTCTGCGTTCATCTGGTGGGGTGTGCAGCGCATCGACGTTCCCCGCAGGGCCGCCCGGCACGAGGCCACATGGGCCATGGTCGACAGCCGACCCAGGGATCGGGCGATCAGATGCACGGCGGTGGGCCCGCCACCGCTGTCGGTATCGGCGAGCGAGTACAGGACGCTCTGCGCCAGGGAACCGCTCCCGATGACAACGACCGTTCCCCTAGGAGTCCTTGACATGGCGCGTCACCGGCCTTCGGCTGCGCGGCGTACCGCTTGGTAGAAGTCGTCGACGCCCTGGATCTGAACACTGCGCGCCGAGTTCAGCACGGTGTAGTCGTCCTCGCTGTAGCTGCCGGATGCGTGGACGAGGATGTCGCGATCGCCGATCAGCCCTCGGTCGATGCCGTTGAGGACCCCGGTGACCGCCATGACCAGGCTCCACTCGCGCAGCCTGCGCGGATCGGCCGGCAGCGGCACGCCTCCGGTCACTGCGACGAGGTCGCGGACCTCGTTGTAGCGCTGGAGGCACTCATGCACCGACACGACGATGCCGGCACCGCCGTTCTGTCTGATGACGCTGTTGATCCGCTCCGAGGTGACCGGAGTCCTGGAGTAGAAGGTCGCATCCAGGTGCTCCGCGGGGTCGAACGTGACCGCAGGGAAGTGCGGGTCCTCGTCCTGGACATAGAGCCCGTCGGACTCCCGTCGGCGGTAGGTCGGCACCAGGTCCATGTCGAAGGAGTCGTGATAGAGGCCGAGCACCATGTCCGGCGTGCCGAGGTGCTGGACCAGCATCAGCTGCAGGGCCGGCAGGTCGATGCCGAGCTTGGCGAGCTCTCGGTGACCGAACTGCAGTCCCAGCAGGCCAAGCGCGCTGGAGACGGCATGTGCGTGCATCCGGCCGCGACCGGTCGTGGGCATCAGGTCGTGCTCGGCCAGAGCACGGACCATGTCCGCCACCATGTAGTTGCGCAGTTCGAGCGTATGCCACAGCCGCACCCCGTAGCGCGAGAAGAACTCCTCGCTATGGCGGGACATGAACTCCGCGACCATGAGCTTCACATGCACGGGCACGTCGCAGTCCATGACGGTCATGGGGTTGAGCTCCCGCAGCCGCGGATCGTCGCTGAGCGCGGACGACCACAGCTTGTGCCGCGACGCCTCGGGTACCACGGTCGCGATCTGTAGCTCGGTGTCGCGCACGAGTCCCACCTCGACGGCCCGCTGCACGGCATGGCGCAACGCCGTCGCCTTGTTCCCCGACGAGGGCGAGATGAGGAATACCCGCTCACCGGTGTTCCTGATGTGGTTGACGGCGCGAGCGACGTTGATCATCGATCCGAACGTCTTGGTGGTCCGCGTCCCGGGATTGCTCATGAGGTTCAGCAGCCGCAGCGAGCAGTCGCCGTACGCGCCGAGCTCGGCTATGCCGATGCCGGACGGCTGCAGGAACTTCTCCATGGTCGCGTCGAGCACTGGCAGGTCGAACGCGGGCAGGAACTGCTCCGCGGGGACGAATTCGTCCGACTGCTGATATTCGTTCATGGCGCTCTTGAGCACGTCGTAGTAATGCGCCAGGGCGTTTTCGATGTGGTTCATGGCAGCCTCGTTGGTCGTAGTGTCTGGCCGTGGAATGTCTGCGGGGCCTACTGGTGCGCGTCGGGCTCCGGGGCCGAACTCCCGTGGAACGCGGCCCAGAAGCCGTCCAGCCACACCACGATGTCCCGCATGACGACGTCGTTGTGGTGCGGGCGCAAGGCGGAGAACTGATAGGTGGCGCGGGCGGCGGCCGCAGGCCCGAGGACGGTGATGGCGTCGACGGGGCGGCCGTCGTGGCCGAGCGCTCGGGACCGCTCATCGAGATCCAGATAGCCGGGGACGAAGTCCGCCTGGCCGGGTGTCGTGTTGCGCCAGAGCCGGGCCAGCTTGCGCTGGATGAGGTTGCGATACAGCGGACGCACGTCCCGCGACGCGTCGAAGGGGTGCACCCGTGCGTCGAGCACCACATCCAGCGCCGCGCGCAACGAGGTCTCGCGGCCGTGCAGGACGAACTTCCCGTTTTCCTCGTCGAGTTGGAGCATCGCCCGCGGCCCGGCCGAGAGGTCCAAGATCCCCTGTTTGGCAAGGGCCCGTATCTTCGCCATCACCACGGGCGAGGCACCACCGGAGAGCTTGTTCTGGATACGGCGGTGATGTTCCAGGAAGCGGCGATGCGCATCGCCGCTCAGTCCGCCGCCGTCCACCGCGTAGCTGATGACCTGCCGCAGGTCACGCCATACGCCGTCCACACTCGCCTTGAACGGGTTATCGCGATTGCCCTGGTGCGCCCAGGTGAGATCGCGGTCCAGGAAGTCCAGATACGCTCGGCGGAATTCGTCCGGTGCCGCCCCGGCTCGTGTGCGGACGGGGTGGAGAATCGTCTGCCAGTCAAACCGGTTGCCTGTCGGATCGGTGTCCAGGCGCCAAGGAGAGCGGTGTGGAACCGGCACCGGCGAAGGACGGTCGTCATCGATGGTGACCTTTGCGGCGACGTCCGGTCCGAAGACCACTGTCAGCCAGCGGGTCAGCGTCCCCCGGGCGTCCCAGCCGGGCACGACGCGCCTGGCTTCGTTCACCGACCGCTTGTCGGCCATGACGTCGCGCAGCGTCCCGCCGATGATGTCGACCAGCGCGTCGACTCCCGGCAGCAGCCGCTCAACTCCCGCCCCCGCAGCGGGATCGACCGGTCCCGTAAGGAAGCGCTCGTAGTCGCCTTGTACGTGCGCGACGATGAGATCGCCGACCGACGGCCCGAACAGCGTGCGGTAGTGCACATACGCCATCTCCAGGACGATCAGCGGCATCACATGTGCCTCGAAGTCCAGGCGAGGACGCTCGCCGTTGCCGGCGCGCAGTCCGGAAGCGTCCCTGATGCGGTCTACCGCATCCCTGGTCAGGAACCGTCCCCTATGGGGGCGATCCTTGCGGCTCAACGGTCGGGTGTACGGGAAGATCCCGCTCGGGCTGAACGCATACACCTTGGCCGGCTCCGCGCCACATGCCTCGTAGCGCACACCATCACGGTTGTGTGAGAACCGGCCGCCGCGCCCCTCGGTCAGGTATAGGATCTGGTCGATCGCCGTCAGCCCGAGCCCCGCGCAGCCGACCGTCACCTCGGGAGCGATCGACTGCGGAGAGAGCGGCTCCTGCAGCGGATAGGCGCTCGGAACGTAGACGGCACCAGTACGCCGGGAGAAATCGAGATAGGCCGCGGGACCCGGTTCGTGGGAGCAGTCATTGCTCGAGTGGCCGGTGATCAGCAGCACCTGATCCGCCCTGCACTGGACCCCCGAGGTCGAGACGACATCCATGCGGCCGCCGGCCGTGGGGACGAGGTCGGTGACTTCCTCCGCGTGCAGCGCAACCGTGACGCCCGCCATCCGGCGAAGCTCCCCCACATAGCGATCGAACATCTCCCGCAGGGCCAGGCCGTGTTGACGCCGCCTGGGCGAATCCGTCGGTTCCAGGTCGAACGCCGGATCACCGGTTATCTCGAAGCGGTGACGACACCATTCGTGCAAGGTGGGACGCTCTTTCGGATCACGTATGCGATCCGCACCGGCCACCGTGGGATCAGCGGCGAACGCGACCTGGGCACCGGCCCGGTTGAGATAGCTGGTGTGCGGCTGATCGACACCGTGCACCAGCCCTGATCCGAACTCGCCAGCCAGGTCGTATACATGGACCGCGAGCCGCCTGCCGTTCAGCTCACCGACAGTCGCGGAGAGACGCTCGAGTGCGTAGGTCGCCCTCGGACCGCCGCCCACCACGGCGAGCTGAAATGCGTCGGATCGGCCCGGATTCTGTTCTTCCATAGCCCCATCGAGATATGACGTAGGTGTCTGACTGCTGTCCTGGCGTGGCAGAACCACGCCGCACCGAGATGCCTCCACGGCATGGCCGGGTTCCGATCCCGTCATGCCTGCGCCACCTGGCTGAAGCGGGCGGCGATCTCAGGCAGCGTGAGCCCCGGACGACGTCTTGGATAGTGCCCGCCCGGGGCCACGGCTGCCTGGTCGCTTGAGCAAGGCCCGCAGCGCCGCCGGGGCCTCCCATCCGGCCAAGAGGGCGTCGCACCGACGAGTTCGGTAGCCACGCCGGGAGCGACTGAGTCTCGGTGATCATCGGCTCGATACCGGGCCGAATTCGGTCGACTGAGCGAAGAGGGGCAGGAAGCTGCTTGAACGGGGGCTGGTCCCGCGTGGCGCCCGCCCGGGGATCGAGGCGAGCGATCGACTCCATCGGCAGCGCTGGGAGGTCGAGCGGGGTCAGTCATTGCTTCCTGTCTTCGTGGTCGCTGATGCGCCGCGTCTCGCAAGCACTTCATCACGAAATGATCACGTGCCTAGACCTGTTATGGAACGGCTTCTAGGTGAACAGGAACCTAAGTGATCATGACGTGATGTGCGGTAAGCCGCATAGCGCAGGTACGCGGCAAGGCTGAGTAATATCAGCCCAGTTGGTGCAGGTTGACCCTCAAGCCCTGCGTCCGAGACTCGCCGCCCGGGCCCAGGGAGAAGTCCCGCCGGTAACCAGGTCGGCGTCACCGGTGTCGCCGGGCTGTAGTGATGTGTACGGGCGGACACTCCGCGCGGACGGCTGGTGCGCGCAGCGTGGCGATGGCCCTCAGCGGGCGTGAGGCGGTTGCCCGTCAGTTCAGGCGTTTACGGGAGGCAGTCGCCCGATCCTACGATCTCGGGTGTGCCGCTGTTTCCCTCATAGACAGCTACCGACCAACGTGTGTAAATCCAGGTCTTGTTGCGCCTGTACTCGGCCATGAGCCTGCGACATACGGTTTTGGAGACGGTGTCTTGGAAGTTGGCCCTCTGGGCCCGGCCTGTGAGTGCGCCGTAGCCGTCGAAGGCCCACACATACGCGGCCTTCTCGGCGGGGTCGAATCCGAGATTGATGGCGTCGTCCGTGTCGAAGGGCTCCAGGCCGTGCCATTCGGCAACCCTGGCGTTCCAGGCAGTGTTGACAGCCTTGACGGTGGCACCGGCGATGCGGATCTCGTCCTCGTCGCTGCTGGGTATCTCGGCGTTCTCCACACCCTCCTCGGTGCCCTGCCACTGTCCGGCGTTCTCGGTGAAGCAGCCTTCGGTGGCTTGCCCGAAGCCGAAGGGATCTGTGTCGATGTCGCCGTCGGCGATCTTCCAGTAGACGGAGAAGCGGCCATACGGCCAGGTGGTGGGAGCATCCTTCAACCGGTGCGCGAGGGCGGAACAGGCGGCCATCTCCCCGGCTTTGCGGAAGACTTCCCGATACTCCTCGGGAATCTGTAGGTTCGGGCCACCTGTGATCACCACTGTCTGCGCCCGCTTGTTGAAGGTGACTGTGGGCTTCATGAAGTCCATGTCCTTGGTCGCGAGCATGACCTTCATGTGGTCCCGGATTGCGTTCTCGGCGGCCTCCTCCTCCGGGTTGTCGGCCATGGTGCTTGCTCTCCACTCGTCGGGGTGTGGCTGGGACAGGTCGTCGCTGCGCGTGTAGGCGGGGTTGAGTACTCCGGCCAATGGGTCCGTCGGGACTTGGACGGTGCGCGGATCGGCCGGCTTCGTGGGCGTGCCGCCGCCTGGCTCGGCGGATTCACTGCTCTGCGCGGTGCTCTTGGGCGGCGGGGCGGCGTTGCCGGTGTCGCCGCTGTCGGTGTTCGTGGGGAATACGAGGTTGCCACCCACGATGGCGCCGATGGTGGCCGTGATGGCGAGGACAGCGGTAAGGGTGCGCTTGCGGGACGACGGGGCCAGGGTGCGCCAGGTGGGTCGTCCAGGGTGGGCATGGCCCATTCGGCCGCGATGAGATTGCCGACCGTGGTTGGCTCCAACCCGGCACTGTCACCAAGGACTTGGGTGGTCTGAGAGGCGAGGAGCAGCGAGCACTCCTCGGCGGCAGTGCCGGCGGATATTCGTTCGTCAGGGCTCTTCGTGAGGGCGCTCTCCACGATCGCCCGCAGTTCCTGGGGGATGCCGTCGAGGTGGGGTGCGGCGGACATGACGCGGTAGGCGACCACGTCCGGGGCTCCGGTGCCGAAGGGGAGGCGGCCGGTGGCGGCGTAGGCGACGAGTGCCCCCCAGGCGAACACGTCGCCTGCGGGTCCTGTGGTGCCGGTGCGGTAGTGCTCGGGGCTGATCCAGCCTGGGGTGCCGGTCATCACGCCGGTGCGGGTCACGCTGGTGCCGTCAGCGGCGTGTGCGATGCCGAAGTCAACCACGTTTGGCCCAGCGGGCGTGAGGATGATGTTCTGTGGCTTGACGTCCCGGTGGACCACACCGGCGGCGTGGATGGCCGCCAGCGCTTGGGCGGTACCGGCAGCGAAGGCATAGAGGCTGCCGTCCGTGAGAGGGCCGTGGGTGGCCAGATGCTGGTTCAGGGTGGGGCCAGGGGCATAGGCCGTGGCCAGCCACGGGGGATCGGCCTCCGGGTCGGCCGCGAGGAGCGGTGTGAGGCACGGGCCCTGGACGCGGGCGGAGAGCTGTACTTCGCGGCGGAACCGGGCCCGGAACTCCGGGTCCTCTGCCTGCGCGGAGTGGATCACTTTGACGGCGACCCGCAGTCCGTCGGGGGCGAGTCCGGCATGGACGGTGCCCATGCCCCCCGAGCCCAGACGGCCGATGATCCGGTACGGGCCGATGCGGGAAGGGTCACTGGGGCGGGCGGGCTGGACCAGCCCGCCAGGAGCGGCACTCACGAAAATCCCCCTCGATGTGGTCAGTCAATCGACGGCCGGATGGTAGCCGCAGCCGACGGCCGGAGGTTGGCCTGGACTTCGCGGACGGCCCGCGCGCAGTTCGGCAGGGTAATTCCGTGGTGTCAGGCATCGGACCCGAGCTCTCCCCTTTGCCGAGGCGGGTATGCCTGTCTTCAGAGCAGCGAGAAGAACCCGGTTCGGCTCATGTCGTTGTAACGGCCGCCCGGTGATCGGAACAGGGTGGGGCGTTGTCCGAAGACCCGATGGAGTCAGTGTTGTTGGGCGCATTTCTCCGCTCTCTCCCGCACCCCACAGCGACAAGGCACGGGAAGAGGTTCGCCGTGTCAGCGGGCCGGTGTCGCCCGGCGCAGCAGAGCGCGCAGCCGGGCGGCCAGGACGTCGGTGGTGAACGGTTCGGTGAGGCAGGCGTCGGCACCGCCGTCGAGCCCTTCGACGACACCGCTCTCGTCGTTGCCCATGAACAGCATCAACACGGGGACGTCGCCGCGTTCGCGGATCGCGCGCGTCAGGCTGACACCGTCCAGGCCGGGCAGGCGTACATCGGTGAAGACCACGTCGGGAGGGTCGGCGTCGAAGCGGGCCAGCGCGTGGCGGCCGTCGGCCACGGCGGCCACCTCGAAGCCGAGCCGTGTGAGACCGATCGTCGCGGCCTCGCGGATGACGTCGTCGCTCTCGACGACCAGGACGCGTGTTGTGCGGCCGCGGTCGGAACGGGGAGTGGTCATCGGGTGCCCTTCGCCGGAGTCCGGCCCAGTTCGGGAGATGCGGAGGGCGCCGGGCCGAGCACACTGGAGATGGATTCCAAGGTGTGCGAGGCGTCATTCCACCGATAGCGGTCGGTGCTGGCCTGGTCGCCCATCCCATGTCCCTCATCCGGGCGCACTTGACGCACGATGAGGTCACGCCCCTGGAGGTCGACGCTGGTGCCCGCGTCCGCGGCGAGCCCGAGCAACTGCAGGACCCTGCCGTTCTCCACGCGGTACACGTACAGCTCGGCATAGGCGCTCTCCCCGGGCGCGCCCGTCTCAGCCGCGCCCGGGTTCTGATCGACCAGGAGCAGCAATTCGGGTCTGCCGTCCCCGGTGATGTCGCGCAGCACGGGCTCGCGCAGCCCGCACCCGGGGCGACAGGTCGCCGCAGCTCGTTTGCTCGCGTCGCTGACACCAGGGTCTTTGGCGATCACGGTGCGCGGGTCGAGGCTGCGGGCGTCGGCGTCCTTGGCGAGGGATAGGCCGGGCAGAGGCTCGGGCTCGTACGCAGGGACCGGTGGGGGTGACGGACGGCCCGCCGGGGCGGGTGGGCGCTTGACGCTCCACAGTCGCTCGGGCATGACCGGCAGGTCGACCGAGTCGTTCGCGTCGATGACCGCTGATCGGTCCTGGCATCCGGTCACGGCGGCCATCACCAGTGTGATGAGCACGACCGGCCGGCGGGCGAGTCCGCTGCGCATTGTGTGCTCCCCTGTGTTTCCCGGCCGTTCCCCTGTGTCCCTTTGGCTTTCAGGCGGGTCAGTGCGGGGCGTTCTAGAGTTCCGGGCCGCCGTTGTTGGCCTTCTCGACGGCGGCGATGCCCTTGGGGGTCCAGCCGCCGTTCGGTGCGATGTAGTCCTTGTCCAGCCACCGCTTGAACTGCTGCAGCGCGGTCACCGGGTCGTCGGAGTACTCGATCTTGTTCGGGTTGTGCCATCCGGTCTTCTGCAGCCGGGACAGCTCCTTCATGGCGGCGTCGCGGTCCTTGGTGAGGCGGACGTCCGGCTTGCCGGAGGCGGGCTTCGCCGTCGAGGGCTTCGACGGCTTGCCGCTGGGGGCTATGTTCGACGGCTTCTGGGAGGCGGCGGGGGTGGCGGGAGAGGACTGGTCGCCCTGCGGGGACTGTTCCGCCGGTGACGAGGCCTGGGGTGAGCCGGCCGGCTTGGTCGGCGCGTCCGACTGCCCGCAGGCAGCCAGGGCCGAAAGGCTGATTCCGACGGCCGCGGTCAACAGCGCGGCCTTGGTCTTCGACGACGTACGCATGGCAGGTCCTCTATGTCATGAGCATGGCTCGTGAGTGTGGCTGCGATCGTGTGCGGAGATCACGTGAGGGGTTCCGGCCCACCGTGGCATCGCACTGCGGCAGCGGTGTCCCTGTGCCATCACATTGGTTCGGCCGTTACGCGGCACTCACGTAACGCACGTAACAGCGAGCCAAGGCCGAGCCGGCACCGGGCCCGGCAGGTGAACTCACGACGACTGTTACGTATGAAAGATCACTGTGACCCAAGTGATGAACAACGGCCGCGTCGATGTGACGGCTGTGTGGTCGCAGCGCCGAAATGGGGGGTGAGGATGCGAATATCCCTTCCGGGTTCCCATCAGGTTCCTCCGGGGTTCCTGCAGGGGCCCTTCCGAGGATCTTTCCCGAACCCTTTCCGGACTCTTCCGGCGGAAGGTGCCGCACAAGCGGCAGTGGCGGCGATGTGTGGAGGAGGCGGAGCG
This sequence comes from Streptomyces sp. NPDC002851, assembly GCF_053591935.1. Taxonomy (NCBI): domain Bacteria; kingdom Bacillati; phylum Actinomycetota; class Actinomycetes; order Kitasatosporales; family Streptomycetaceae; genus Streptomyces; species Streptomyces sp. NPDC002851. The sequence continues at coordinate 44,749 of NZ_JBSFUT010000024.1, forward strand.
TATGCGCCGATGCCCCCTGGGGCGTTGCCTGTCGCCCCGCCGCGCTCGCACCCGCACGGCGCATGGACGCACGCCGCTCCTCGCGGCGTGCCTGGCGCCGTTGTTCCTTGCCGGCTGCGCTCACCCCACCGGTGTCGTGGACGCGGGCCGATCCGTCAGCGCGCCCCCGGTCCCCCGGCCACTGTGGACGGTCACCAGTAGTCCTACGCCCTCCAGCTCCCCGCAGGCCCCGCCGAAGCCGCCCCGTGCCCTGCCCGACCTGACACTGCCGCAAGGGGCCGACGCACGAGCTCTGGATGCCAAGACCGTGATCGCTCGAGACCCTGACGTGTCCGATGAGGCGCGCCGCTCCGTCGCCCTGTGCACCGAGGGCTGCGGACTGCGCTCGCCTGCGTGGCGCGACGTGACCGGCGACGGTAAACCCGAGCTGATCGTGCTCATCGACGCCGACCCGCGCATCGAAGCCAAGAAGAACGAGTACGGCGAGCCGCTTGGCAGCGAGTTGTACGTCTACCGGGTCGATGAGGGCCGGGTGTTCCAAATCCTCGGGATGGCCGTCGATGCCGGTACCACCGTGGAAACCCTGGGCCACAACCTTGTCCTGCGCACCGTCTCCAAGCAGGCCTGGAACCGCACCACCGACCAGATCACCACCGACCGCTATCGCTGGGAGCCCCACGTGGGTGTCCTTGAACTGGTCGCCAGCGCGATCGCCCCGGCCCCCGCGAACCGCGTCACGCCCGACGCCACGACCCCCCGGAAGCAACGATGACCACTCCGCCCGCCGACAACGGCCAAAATCCCCGCATCCTCGTCGTGGAGGACGACGACGTGATCCGCGAGGCGACCACGGTCTCCTTGACCCGTCTTGGCTTCGACGTGACCGCGGAGGCCGACGGTGCATCCGCCCTCCAGCGCTTCCGCGAGGACCCGCCGGACGCGGTCGTCACCGACGTGATGCTGCCCGAGCTGGACGGGGTCAGCCTGACCCGCTCCATCCGCGAGGCCAGCACCGTACCCGTGTTGATGATCTCCGCGCGCGGCGACGACATCGACGTCATCGCGGGTCTGGAAGCTGGCGCCGACGACTACGTCACCAAGCCCTTCCGCGCCAACGTCCTCGCGGCGCGGCTGCGTGCGCTGATGCGCCGCGCCTCCCGCGACGCGGTGCAGGATTCCCCTCGGCCTGAACCGCAGGCGCCCCCCGAGCCCGAACGCCCGCCCCACACCGTCCGCAAGGTCGGCGACCTGGAGCTGAACACCGACACCCTGGAGGTGTGCGTCAAGGGCGAGTTGCTGCCCATGACCCCGACCGAACTGCGGCTGCTCCTCGAACTCACCGCGTCCCCGGGCGTCGTGGTGAGCCGCGAGACCCTCCTCAGAGAGGTCTGGGACTACGCCTGGGGTGGCGACACACGTGTCGTCGACGTCCATGTCCAGCGCATGCGCGCGAAGATCGGCGCCGAACGCATCGTCACCGTGCGCGGTTTCGGCTACAAACTCGTCGGCTGAGCGGGCCGTGACGCACGTGTCCCGTCTCCTGGGCAGGATCTCCGCGCTCTTCGGACGGCGCTGCGGTCTTCTCAGCACGATCTGCGGGCCCTTTCACATCCGTATCCGCCGCCAGGGCCGCCGTGCGCGCGGACTGCAGACCCAGATCGCCGCTCTGATCGCGGTCATCTCCTGTCTGCTGGCCACCGCGTTGGGCCTGCTGGTCGTGGTCACCGCCGCCGAACAGCGCCTCGACCTCAACCGCACCATCGTCCTCGGCCGTCTGGAGAGAGCGCTCACCGGGTACGTTGAGACGTCCACGGTCACCGGTGACGGTGCCGCCCTCGACGCCGACGGCCTGCCGCCCGAGCTGGCCCGTAGAGTCGCCGACGGACGCGTTGCGACGCAGCTCGTCGAGGGCCCCAAGGGACCCGAGCTGTGGGCGGCCGCCGGTGTGGGCTCGCGGATCTTGTCCGTACATGGCGACTACCGCCTGGAGCAACAAGCCGATCAGCGCTTCAACCAAAGCGTCGTCGTCCTGGCCGTGGGCACCGCGGTCATCATGTCCGGCGCCGGGCTCTGGCTCGCCAAACCCCTCAGTGCGCGCCTGCGGCGAGTCTCGCGCACCGCCCGCGAGATCGCCGACGGCCGCCTCGACGCGCGCATCGGCGAGGTGCACGGCGCACACGAGATCACCGAACTCGCCGTGTCCGTCGACCAGATGGCGGCCGCCCTGCAGGACAGGCTACGCACCGAGCAGCGTTTCGCGGCCGACGTTACCCACGAACTGCGCACCCCCGCCGCCGGGCTGTTGGCTGCCGCCGAGATCCTGCCCGACTCCCACGAGGCCGACCTGGTGCGCGATCGTGTCGAGGCCCTGTGCACCCTGATCGAGGACCTCCTCGAAGTCTCCCGCCTAGACGCCGACGTGGACACGGTCACCCTCGAACCGCACCACCTGACCCAGCTCCTGGAGCGCACCATCGCCTCCACCGGCCTGCCCGTGGCAGTGCAGATCCGGGACGACTCAGCGGTCCTGACCGAGACGCGCCGCCTCGAGCGCATCGTCGCCAACCTCCTCGCGAACGCCCACCGGCACGGCGCACCACCGGTCACGCTGACCCTCGACCACGGTGTGATCACCATCCGCGACCACGGGCCTGGCTTCCCCGCCGAGCTGCTGGCCCAAGGCCCCCGCCCGTTCCGCACCGGCGGCAAGGGCACCGGCCTCGGCCTCACCATCGCCGCCGGCCACGCCCGCCTCCTGCGCGCCGGGCTCACCTTCACCAACCCGCCCGACGGCGGCGCGCAGACCACCCTCACACTCCCGCCGGACAGCGATACCTGACGAGAGACCAGGAGCCAGCGCATCCCGCGTCGAGGAGCCCTGACGTCGCCGGGATGAAGCCTCCCGTTGATCGTGAAGCCTCACTGGAACTGCTGCCAGCCGGGCGTGTCGGTTGAGCACGACCTGTGCCTTGGCCGCGTGAAGGGGGCGGTCGGCGCAGTGCATACCCGCCGCCAACAGCGCGTAGAGCATCCGCTTCTCGTGCAGTTCGGGGAAGGTGCCCAGGAACCCCCGGTGACTTCCAGGAGTTGGTGTTCGGGTGTCCGCTCACTTTCCGGCCGGTGCTGGGCGAAAGCATCGGCGATGTCCTGTAGGTGCTCGGCCATGGGGAGTTGGTTCCAGTTGGCGTCGTCGCGTTCGGACCATCGGGCGAGCACGGCTGCCGGGGACGTCAGTTCTTCGGCCAGCGCTTCGGTCTTCTGGCGGCGAAGAACGTCGGCGATGGCCTGGCGGCGCTGGGCGGCCAGCAGCGCGGCGACGGCGGCCTCGTCGTCGGGGCGCAGCCTGAGGTCGAGGTCGGCGGCGCGGAGGCGCACGATCCGCTGGGTGTGGAGGGCCTGGAGGACGCCGGGATTGCCTGGCCCGAGAAGGGCAGAGCATCACCTGAGCCCTCAACCGGACCGCCTCAGGAACGCCGAAGCACCCACAGGTTCGCTGAGCGGTTCCCGCCTGGGCCCTGCGCCTGCCCGCCGTTGGAGACTGAAGGAGTGGCACCGATCGCAACCACATCAACCTTGCTCACCCTGATCTGCAGCGGCCTCGTGGGGTGAGTTTCGTCGGAGCGTTTCACGATGTCGAGGCTGAGCTGGACCTCTTCGCGGGCGAAGTCGACCAGGCTCCCCGCGCAGCCGCCGTCCGCCCAGATGAGGCGGATGGAGAATTTGGTGCCGCTTGCGCCCCCACCCTTTGCCGCCGTCCCATCCTGACGCTGCGTGCGGGACGTTCACCGCCGCCCGCACCGACTGGAGTCCATGATCGCAGCCGTCGGATCCGGTGAACGCCCCTCCTTGTCACGGACTTGTCACGGAGCAGGTCGTGGAGCTCGGCCAGCAGGGCCGTGGCCTGCTGGCGGCGCGCGACGTCGTGCACGCGACGGTACGGCGGGAAGTCCGCGGCAGGTTGACCCACGTCACCCGTTGTCGACGACGTAGCGGACCGAGTCGAGCATCACGTGGTGGCAGTAGCCCTCTGGCCAGCCCCCGGCCCCTGAAGCCAGGACGGCACCGGCAGCAACGGCCGAATAGCATGCTACTCCGCCTCGCTCATGTCGTAGCCGCAGCACGGGCTCCGGTCCGTCCGGTCCGCGGTCTTCCCGAACCGGTGCGCGAGGCAATCGCACAGCGACAGGCGGAAGCCTTCTCACAGCCGTTGAGTTGTTGGGGCCGGGACCGACAGCTGCGCTGAGGCCAGACGTCTACGCGGCGGGGGGCGTATCACCGGGCAGGGTGCCACGTCGCACGCTCGGAACGCCTTGACGGATACGGACGGCATGCGTACTGCCGTGCCCCCTTGGCCCACTGGGCCGTGGGTCAGGAGGCTGTCTCGGATTGCTCGGATGCTGAACCGCATCACCGGGCTGTTCTCGTCATCCGTACCCACCGTGCTTCCGACGGAACGCCGTCGCTGTCCACCACGACGAGCAGGTAGTCGCCGGGCGGTGCTGCGGCCGGGTTGCGCGGTGGGATCGCGGTGATCGTCCACCCCTCGCCGTCCGGTTCGCATGTGGTGTGCAGCCACACATAACGCTGGTCGTGGTCGTAGCCATGGGTGACGGCGCCCGGGCGGATCAGAGCGACCCGGGACTCTTTCGTCAGACCATCTCCGCGGGCGGTGATGGTGAGAGCGCGGCCGTATCTGAGGGCCGGGCCTGCGTCTGCCGCCCCTTCAGCATCCATAGTGTCGGCGGACAGCTCGACGATCGAGGGCCGTGGCCCGCGCCACAGGTAGGGCGGCAGGTAGCGTTCGGCGTCGGTGTGGACTCGCACCCACTGCGACACCTCGTCGTCGTTCGCCCCGTAGCCACCGGTGCTGCCCGCTTTGAGGACCGTACCGTCGGGCTGGAGAAGGGCGGTTGCGTGGTACCGCCGGTCGGTGTGGGCGGTGTCGGCGGTACTGAAGGTTTCGGTCACAGGGTCGAACAGTTCCGAGTCATAGACAGGGTTCTCGTTCTTTGCGCCCCAGCCGTTTCGCGACCCGCCGCTGACCAGGACGGAGCCGTCGGCGAGCAGTGTGGCGTCGCACAGGGTCCGCCGGTGACTCATCGACTCGATCTTGCGCCACCCCGACTGCCGGGTCAGGCCGCGGTTCGTGTCGAGGTCGAAGATCTCCGCAGTGGCGGTGGTCTTCTGCGTCGGCGTGTCGTCGCGGTGGTCGGTCACCGTCTCCTGCTGACCGCCCAGGGCAAGGATCCGCACTGTGCTCCGGCCCGGTTCGAGCGGCAGCAACACGTACGAGCCGTATGTCGGGTAACTTCGCGAGCCCGTGGTGTGCATCGGGTAGAACTTCGGGGCCCGATGAAGTGGGCGGCGGGAGCGGTAGCGGTAGAGCCACGCCTTGTTAGTCTCCGCCATGGCGATGACGGTGCCCTCCGCGTCGTTCTGCGGCAGCATGAAGATCGCAGGATACGTCGCCAGCCGGTCTTTCTCGGGAATCGCTCCTTGGTCGATGAGGTCCACCGCGCCCAGGTCGAGCGTTCTTCCCGTCTCCGGGTCGAAAATCAGGTAGTCGTTGTTGATCCTGTCCCACCAGTGCTCGTTGTACTGGCAGTCCCAGCTTCCGCCGGCGATGAGCATCAGGCCGTCCGGAAGCGCCGTGACGGTCGGGTACCACCGCGGCGGGTCGAGGAGCACGTCCTCTTGCAGGGTGTAGCCGGGGTTACGGCAGGGATCGTAGATGTAGAGCCGGTCGCCGTTGTTCCCAGGAGGCTGGCCGTGGTCATCGGGGTCATGCACGATGTGCCCGCCCGCGATCAGCAGGCGCCCATCTGGCAAGTGGCCATGGCCGGCGCAGAAGAGGTTCTTCTTCGGCGTACCGTGCGGCCCGTCCATCGGCCTGTCGAAGGCCCGGAGGCTGTCGAGGTTGAGCGCTCGTGATTCGAGATCGCCCATACCCTTCACATTCCACAGCCATTGGCCCGGGAGGTTGGGGTCGGGCTTGAACGAGCCGTCCGCATAACGTTTCCTGGCCGCGGAGAACATGATGTCCTCCGAACTCGAACCCTTCCTCATCAGGGCGGCATGCACGGCTACGATGCCCAGGTCCAGAGGCGTTCCGTTGCGGCCGGCGGGCTGCCACTGCCCGCCGGTGGGCTCGGTCCACACCTCGACCGTCATCTTGCCGTGCGGCGTACGTACCGTGAGCCGGTCAGCGGGCACCTGCGGGGATCCGATACCGCGCGGAACCACCCACACAACCGCCGGCTTCTCCTTGGAGACCGACACAGTTGTCGTCCTGGACTGCCCGGCTTGTCGACGACTGGTACCCACCGTGGTGATCCCTGACGTGCTGTCGACCACGAGAGAGAGTGTCTCGTTCTGTGACGTGCCCAGAGTGAGGGGTACCGCGGCTCCATGACCGGCATGGCGGGAGGCACTGTCGAGCCTGAGCCGCAGCCAGTTACGCCCCGCACGCACATCGGATCGGGATACGTCGAGAAAGTCGGGACGGTGTGCGCTCGGATGTGCTGCAGCCTGGCCTGGGACGATGAACATCCCCGCTGCGGCGGCCGCTGTGGTGAGTACGGTGCGGCGCGCGAGTGGCTTGCTGTAGAGCCCCTCGGACAAAGAATTCAACGACCGCTCGGAGATGGATTCAGACACCAGCCCTCCACACAGCTTCTGTCGCGAGCGGCCCCAGCATTCCCATATCGATGTCCGATAGATGACCGACACGACGCACCCAAATCGGTGAAGACTTAATTCGACAGTGAGTTCAACCCGGTCAAATGAGGTTTCCAAGAGCGCAATCACTGAATGGGGGACGGTGTTTCGGGCCTGCTTCCCCCAAGTCCAGTCCACAGGTGGCATGGCCGGCAGCGCCTCGGCCGTGGCCTTCGGCCACTCTGGTGCCACCGTCCGCAATACGCCCCCCACTCGGCCCCGGGGAAGACGGACACGACGCTTTCCCGAAGCTCTCGGCTTGCCCCGCGTTCATCCGGGGCCTGCCCTTGCGGCGCCAGATAAGGCACGTGCCGATCAGCACAACTGCGACTGTACGGGCCCAGACCGGGATACCCGATCATCTGGATATGACTTTGATTCGGCGCCGATCCCGCACTAATCGTGACTGCCGGTGGTATCACCAGGGAGGGGCTCGCGGCCTTCCTTCTGCCGGACGCAGTCGCGCAGCCGGTGGTGGAGCTAGGCGAGCAGGTCCATCAGCTGCCAGCGGCGGGCGAAGTCCATCTCCCGTCGCAGGGCGTCCTGTTCACCGGCGACAGCATCGCCCGGGGCCCAGCCGGGGCAGCCCACCTGGGCGTCTTCAACGTCGACCGCACGGGGCCCCGACTCCTTCCACCGCCAGGCCGCGCTGGCCACGGACATGATCTGCCTTCGGCCACGCGAAGCACTCACCACCGACGCCGTGAAGCACCTGCGTGCGGCAGCGGAGCGGCTCGCCTGACTGGCGGCGCCGCTGCCCGACGGGGATGCGAGACTGGGCGGCCGTGAACGGCATAGAGGGGCGGGGGAAGTTGGTGCGTGCGCGAGGAGTGCGGGTCTGGATGGCGGCCGGGGCGATGGCGGCGCTCGTGCCGGTGACGGGATGTGCCCAGCTCCTCGAAGACCGCGGCCCGCTTCCGCCGCGCCCCTCCCCGGTGCCCGCGGACACGGTGGTGTCGGACATGATCGAGGCCTTCGCCGCGGAGGGTGTCCGCCTGGACCGGACACCGCGGCGGGAGCTCCCGATCGACTGCTACGAGCGGCTCGTCGGCCGCTACAAGGCCTCGGCGAGCCACACAGCCGTGAAGTCCGCCTTCGTCCACGCCCGTTCGGCCTACGACTGGCGGCCCGGCGGCGGCCTCGGCAGCACAGGAATACCCAACCTGCAAAAAGGCAACTGGACGGCGATGGCCACGGTGCCCTCTCCACACCAGCACGGCCCCGACGTGACCCAGATCTCGGTCACCCTCATGTGCCACGACCGCCCCGAAACGAGCCCGCGCCCGGCTCGGCCCAGCTCGACTGGCCGGACCTTGATGAGTTCATCGCCATAGAAACCGACGACGATCAGCACGCGACCCGAAACGCCCGAGCGTTGCGAGATCTGATCCGTAAAGCGCATCGAGACAGGTGAGCTGGCAACGCTGAGCGCCGAGGCGCAGCGGCTACGGCCGCGGCGGCGGCCGAGCAGTGGCGGGCCGACGACCTGCGTATACGCGAAGCACTGCTGTGAATTCCTCCGTCTTTCCCCTGCCCGGGCCCATCCCCTGGGCGCGAGGGAACTCACGTGGGATCGTGGCCTTGCCAAGGCTCCGCGGGCACAAGGCGCTGGGTCCTCACACCGTTCACCACCGTGCATCTGCGATCAGCCCCGCGGTACGGGGAGCACTTGTTCTCCGGTAAGGCGTTCATCTATTGCCCGGGATCAGCCCCACGGACGCGGGGAGCACTCGCCGACGACGGAGACCGTGGAGCAGTACGGGGGGTCAGCCCCGCGGGTGCGGGGAGCACGAGCTCTTCTGTGAGGGTGTCGAGCATGTCGTGGGATCAGCCCCGCGGGTGCGGGGAGCACACCGGCTGCAGGGCGGGGTCCTTGTGCCGGTTGGGACCAACCCCGCGGGTGCGGGGAGCACACTCGATGACCTGGCGCGTTCCGATAGCCGAGGGGCGTTTCCCAGTACTTCCACCGCTTCGCGCATACCAGGGAAACAGGACATACCCCGCTCTCTACGTTAGAACACGGCTCCGCCCGAACCGTACCCCGCGGCGTCACTCGCTACCAATCTTCGCCCTTGCCCGCAGCAGGGAAAGCCTGACGTCTTTGCTCCTGACTCACCGGCTCACCTGGCACCGTGTAGGCATCCGCGCCTCGCTCCTGCAGCAAAAATCAGCGACCTCCGAAGTGACCGCCAGAGGCTCGTCCGCCACTCTTGCCATGAGCCGCTCAGCACCAACACAGACCGACTCATGCAGCTGCCTCGCGCCCGGCGAGGGCCAGACCTGCAGACCAGATCCCTCCACACCCTTCGGCACTTCATCCGCCATATCCAGCAACCATCCAGCAGCCGTACCTACAACGAGAGCTGACCACGGATGACGAACCGTCAGACGGTCCAGCACAGATCCAGCAACGGTCGCGGACGGGACCGTCCGCCACTCGGGACGCACCCAACTGACCTGCATGTTTGCCTAATTTGAGAGTCGACGCTATGGCGCACGCTCCTAGTTTCCTGGAACGTCGTACGGCCGACGTGGATGTTCACGCGCCAGCGGCCCGGCGGGTCGAGGTCGGAAGCAGTGTCGTCGGGGTAGTCCTTGGTGACGATGTTGCCGTACGGCTGGACGTTTTTCGGCGGCTGTCCGTCGGGGGCGTAGTAGAAGAAGGCGTCTCCCCAGGCGAGCTCGGGGAAGTCGCTTCCGGGTTCCGGCACAAGGACGAGCGCGCCGTCGAAGGCGCGCACGGTCGCGATGATCTGCTCCATACTCATGCTTCAAGCATCACCTTCAAGTGCTTATGTGGGGTTGACCGGTGGAGCGTCGAGTACGACTCAGAACGGCCGATGTCGCCCGGGAGTCGGGGTACTCGGTGCAACAGGTGCGCGACCTGGAGCGGCTTGGAGTCATTCCCCCAGCCGCCCGTTCAAGGAACGGATACCGCTCCTATACGGCCGTGCACGTACAGGCCCTGCGCGCCTATCGAGGGCTTGCCACGGCTGTGGGGCCGGTCGTGGCCCGGCGGACGCTTGCGGAGCTGCACACCGGGACGGTCACGACGGCCGCCGCGGCGATCAACGCGCTGCATGTGCGGCTCGCGCGGGAACGAGACGAGGCGCTGCGCGCTCAGGAAGCCTTGCGGGCGATCCAGGACGAAGCAGACACACGCGAGTTCGAGCAGGACAGCGACAGCGACGCGATGACGATCACGGAGCTCGCCGGAGCACTGGGGGTACGGTCCTCGACCCTGCGGTTCTGGGAACAAGAAGGTCTGATCACCCCCGAGCGCGTCACGTCCCTGCGCGCACGCCGCTACGGCGTCCCGGCGATCAGAGCGGCCCGGATCGTCGCGGCCCTGCGCGCCACCGGTTACGGCATTCCCGACGTACGCGCCCTCATGGACTCCCTGCACCGGCTCGACGGCGCGTCAGACACCCAACGCATCCTGCACCAGCGGCTCGACCAAGTCGCCACAAAAACCCTGGCGCTCCTTCGAGCGGGCACCGACCTGGCCGCCGTCGTGACCTCTGAGACCTGTGACGTGCGGGATCAGTAGAAGGCCGGGGCGCCGCCGATTCGGACCGCGTCATAGAACGCGTGGGCGGCGCCGTAGCACGCGGTGTGGCGGATCGGGCCCGGCCTCTCCTTGTCGCAGATGCGCCGTATCTCTTCCAGGAAGCGGTCGTCAATGGCCTTCTTACGGCGGGGGGTTGGGTCCAGGCCGAGCGACGAGTCGGCGTGGGTGCCGTAGTTCCGGTAGCCGAAGTCGTGCTGGGCGCAGGCAGGCGTGAAGAGCTTCATATACGGGGCCATCCCGCCCGGGACGGAGCAGCCGTCCGACGTCCAGTTGAACGGCGGCGTGTGCTCCGCGGCCGCGAACTCCTCGGCGGGCAGGGCCATGATCCGGTCGGCTCCCTGGATCAGGTGGGGGTTGCCGTGCGCGGACGCCGTGGGGGCGACGGCGAGCAGGACGGCGGTGACGGCGGCGGCAGCGGCCTTGGCGATGGTGCGCACGCGGGATCTCCTGGTTGTTCTTCCAGGTCAACGAGGTCGCCAGGAGGAAGGTCACCGCCCCGCCCGGTACGTCAGTCCCAGTACGTCAGTCAAGGAAGCAGCGCCCGCAGCCTCGCCGTGGTCCCGGGCTCGCCGCCGTCGCCGTCCGCCACGGGCGCGTAGATGACCAGATGCAGGCCGGGGTGGTCGGCCGGGGCCAGGCGGTGGTGTTCGAAGCGGAGGGTGCCCGCGTGGGGGTGGTGGAAGACGCGCTCGCGGGAGGTGAAGCCCTCGATGTGGTGGCTCGCCCAGCCTGCCCGGAACTCCTCACTCGTCTCCAACAGCCGCTGGATGACCGGGGATTGGGCGAGGTCGCCGAGCCGGGGTCCGGCCTCGGCGCGGAATTCGGCGAGGAAGCGGCGGCTGGTGACCTCCCAGTCGGGCAGCAGCGCGCGGACGTGCGGGTCGGTGAAGACCAGCCACAGCAGGTTGCGTTCGGCGGGCGGCGCGGTGGCCACATTCGGGTAGAGCGCGGTGTATGCGGTGTTCCAGCCTGTGATCGTCCAGTCGGGGGCGATCGCGTACGCGGGTGAGCACACCAGGGAGTCGAGCAGCCGCTGGATGTGCGGGGGTGCCGCCTCGGCGGGGCCCGGGTCGGCCGCCGCCTGCGGGGTGTAACCGGCCAGCGAGAGGACGTACGCGTGCTCGGTGGCCGTCAGGCGCAGGGTGCGGGCGAACGCGTCGAGGACCTGCCGGGACGGCTGGACGTCACGGCCTTGCTCCAGCCACGTGTACCAGGTGACGCTCACCCCGGACAGCGTGGCGACCTCCTCGCGGCGCAGGCCGCCGCGGCGGCGTGGCCCCGCCGGGGGCAGCCCGACCGCCGAGGGTTCGAGGGCGGCGCGCCGGGCCCGCAGGAAGCTGCCCAATTCGGCGCGGTGTTGTGCTGCCGTGTCCATGCAAGGAAGCGTAAGTGCTGGTAGTCGTACTACTAGGAGAAGGGCCGTCTTCGCCTCGGTCGCCGCCGCGGCCAGGCTTGGCCCATGCCTCAGATGAGATCTCGTACGGTCACCCACGGTCGGAACATGGCGGGCGCCCGCGCCCTGATGCGGGCCTCCGGAGTGCCGTCCGCCGATATCGGCGTCAAGCCGGTCGTGGCGGTGGCCAACAGCTTCACCGAGTTCGTGCCGGGACATACCCACCTGGCGCCGGTGGGCCGTGTCGTGAGCGCGGCGATCACCGAAGCGGGCGGTATCGCCCGGGAGTTCAACACCATCGCCATTGACGACGGCATCGCCATGGGGCACGCCGGGATGCTGTACAGCCTGCCCTCCCGGGATCTGATCGCGGACTCGATCGAGTACATGGTCGAGGCCCACTGCGCGGACGCGCTGGTGTGCGTCTCGAACTGCGACAAGATCACGCCCGGCATGCTGATGGCGGCCCTGCGCCTGAACATCCCGGCCGTCTTCGTCTCCGGCGGGCCGATGGAGGGCGGCAGCACCGTCCTCGTCGACGGCACGGTGCGCCGCCGCCTCGACCTGGTCACCGCCATGTCCGAGGCCGTCGACCCGGCGGTCTCCGACGCCGACATCGCCCGTATCGAGGAAGCGGCCTGCCCCACGTGCGGCTCGTGTGCGGGCATGTTCACCGCCAACTCCATGAACTGCCTGCTCGAAGCGCTCGGCCTGGCCCTGCCCGGCAACGGCTCCACGCTGGCCACGCACACGGCCCGCAAGGACCTGTACGAGCGCGCGGGCCGCACGGCGGTCCGGCTCGCCCGCCGCTACTACGACGAGGACGACGCCTCCGTGCTGCCGCGCGCGGTCGCCTCCCGCGCCGCCTTCGACAACCCCATGGCCCTCGACCTGGCCATGGGCGGCTCGACCAATACGGTCCTGCATCTGCTCGCGGCCGCCCACGAGGCCGGGCTCGACTACACGCTGGCCGACATCGAGGCCCGCTCGCACCAGGTGCCGTACCTGTGCAAGGTCGCGCCGAACGGCTCGTATCTGATGGAGGACGTGCACCGAGCGGGCGGAATCCCGGCGATCCTGGGCGAGTTGCACCGCGCCGGGCTCCTCGACGAGAGCGTGCACACCGTCCACGCGGCCTCGCTGCGCGACTGGCTCGGTGGCTGGGACGTGCGCGGGACGGCACCGGCGCGGGAGGCGGTGGAGCTGTTCCACGCCGCACCCGGCGGAGTCCGGTCGGCCGCCGCGTTCTCCCAGTCGGAGCGCTGGCACACGCTGGACACGGACGCCGCGAACGGCTGCATCCGCGCCGCCACCCACGCCTACTCTCCGGACGCGGGCCTGGCCGTCCTGCGCGGCAACCTCGCCGTGGACGGGGCGGTCGTCAAGTCGGCGGGCGTCCCGGAGGGCATGGCGGTCTTCACCGGCCCCGCCCTGGTCACCGAGTCCCAGGAGGAGGCCGCCGACGCGGTCCTGACCGGACGGCTGCGCCCCGGCGACGTCCTGGTCATCCGGTACGAAGGGCCGCGTGGTGGGCCCGGCATGCAGGAAATGCTGTACCCCACCGCGTATATGAAGGGCCGGGGCCTGGCCACGCAGTGCGCGGTGGTCACCGACGGCCGTTTCTCCGGCGCCAGTTCGGGCCTGTCCATCGGCCATGTGTCACCGGAGGCGGCGGCCGGGGGCACGCTGGCCCTGGTCGAGGACGGCGACCTCGTGACCATCGACATTCCGGCCCGTGCCCTCCGTCTTGAGGTGGCGGAGGAGGAGCAAGCCGCGCGCCACTCCGCTCGGGAGTCCGGACCCGGCTACCGGCCGCGTCAGCGCGAGCGGACCGTGTCCACGGCCCTGCGCGCATACGCCGCCTGGGCCCAGTCCGCGGACAAGGGAGCGGTACGGCTGCCCCCTGCAACGGAGTAAGGGCTCACGGATCACGGTCCGTGCCGTCGGCTCGGTTGCCGACTGTGTCGATATGCGGCTAACGCCGCGTGAGGGGGCTGCCCCCCAGCGGCCCCCTATCGGCCCAGGGGGCACCTCCCTGCTCGAACGAAGTTGAGAGCTTGGGGGAGGGTCTCGTCCTCAAACGCCGGACGGGCTGAGATGTTGCCCCCGAAGGGGTCACGTCCCCGGGCAGCGCGCTTCACGCACGGCGCGCCCGGGGACCTCTCTGCGGAACCGGAGCGCCGTGGAGGATGTATGGCTGACCTGCCGGTCGTGCTTGCCGGTCCGATCCTGCGACGGGTGGACCCGCGCCATGTCTGCGTCTGGATCGCGCTGAGCCAGCCGGGAGACGTCACGGTCACCGTGTTCCGCGGCCGGGAGCCCTCGACCGGCCCCGGTACGTCGGCGGGCACGATGGTCGGCACCCGGACCCGCCCCACGCGCAAGTGCGGGGCCCATCTGCACGTGGTCGTCGTCGACGTAGAGGTCGTCGGGCTGCCGCCGCTGACCCGGCACTGCTACGACGTGACCGTCACGGCGGGCGGGCAGACGAAGGGGCTCAAGGCGCTCGGCCTGCTCAAGGACGGCACCGGCACGCCGAAGCCGCTGGCGCTCGGCTACGGGGAGGACATACTGCCGAGCTTCGTCACACCCGGAGGCCGGATCGAGGACCTCCGGATCGCCCACGCGTCCTGCCGCAAGTCCAACGGGCCGGGGCAGGACGCGATGGCGTGGCTGGACGACCGGATCCAGGAGGGACTGTCCAACCTCGGCAAGGCACCGCAGCAGCTCTATCTCACCGGCGATCAGATCTACGCGGACGACGTCGGCGGGGTGCTGCTTCCGATGCTCTCCGAGCTGGGCAAGGATCTGGTCGGTTCGGAGGAGCTGCCGGTGGGCGGCGCGAAGGTCCCCGCCACCTACGAGCGGTTCCCCGCGCTGCGCCGCCAGGGCGTGGTGCGGGAGCTCGGGAAGTTCACCACGGTGGACGGCCACAACCACCTGCTGACGTACGGCGAGTTCGCCGCCATGTACTGCGCGGCGTTCAGCCCCGCCGTCTGGCGGCCGCTGAAGAACCCCGCCGACCTCTTCACGCCGCCCCCGGCGGACGCCGCCGTCACGCGTACGACCGCCTGGGAGTCGGCGTACGACGGGGACACCGAGAAGTGGAAGACGCAGCCGGACAAGCACAAGAAGAGCCGGCTCGACCGGGCGACCGCCGAGGCCGAGCGGGTCTTGGCCTGGCGGGACGCGGTGCCCAAGGTGGCCCGGGCGCTCGCCAACGTACCGACGTACATGATCTTCGACGACCATGAAGTCACCGACGACTGGAACATCTCCGAGCGCTGGCGCCGCCGGGTGATCACGGCGCCGCTCGGACGGGCCGTCATCCGGCACGGCCTGCTCGCGTACACGGTGTTCCAGGCCTGGGGCAACGACCCCGCCGCCTTCCGGCACGAGGGCACCGTCTCCGAGGACCAGAAGAGCCCCAACGAGAAGCTGCTTGAGGCGCTCACCGAGTTCGCCGACGGGATCGGCTCACTCCCCCAGGCCACCGTGGACAAGGTCGACGCGCTGCTCGGCATCGACAAGGTCCTGACCAGCCCGAAGGTGCGGTTCCACTACGAGGTGCCGGGGGCGCTGCACACCGTACGCGTCCTCGACACCCGCACCCGGCGGGGCTACAAGGCCGCCGGGCACGCGCCGCCCAGGCTGCTCGGCGGCAGCCTCGACGAGCAGCTGCCCAAGGGGCCCGACGGGCGGGACCTCCTTATCCTTGTCTCGCCCGTGCCGGTGCTGTTCCCGCGGATGATCGAGTCGCTTGTGCAGCCCGTGGCGGCCATGGTCTTCGATCTCGCGACGCATATGGCGGGGCGGGAGACCGCGACCGAGCCCGGCCAGGTCATCGGGTTGCGCGGCAGTGAGGTCCGGGACGTGGAGGGCTGGCGCGCCGACGAGGAGCATCACGAACAGCTCCTTCGCCGCCTCGGCAGCTACCGGAGGGTCGTGGTCCTGTCCGGCGATGTGCACTTCGCGTCCACGCTGACCCTGGACTTCTGGGGCAAGGACGCGACGGCCGTCGCCTCGCGCATCGTCCAGTGCACGTCGTCGG
This sequence comes from Streptomyces sp. NPDC002851, assembly GCF_053591935.1. Classification (NCBI taxonomy): domain Bacteria; kingdom Bacillati; phylum Actinomycetota; class Actinomycetes; order Kitasatosporales; family Streptomycetaceae; genus Streptomyces; species Streptomyces sp. NPDC002851. The sequence continues at coordinate 60,481 of NZ_JBSFUT010000024.1, forward strand.
CCGCCCGCAACCAGCCGAGCGGGAACGAGCGCGGGGTCCTTCGCACCTTCCGCCTCGGGCAGCAGCTGCTCCAGGGCATCCCCTGCGAGCGGATCGCCTGGGAGGGCGAGCACGGCATCGTCCTGCCGCCGGGCGCGGCCATCCGCCCGGGCCGGCGGGCCCGGCTGCGCCGCACGCCCGCGATCGTGTCCGCGCAGGGCTGGCCGCCCGGCACCACGGTCGGCAATCCGCCCGACTGGCGCTGGCGGCTCGCGGTGAACCGGGACGACCGGCCACGCACCGCGCTGCCCGCCGGTGCCCCCGAGATTCCGGTGCTCGGCTGGAACCCCGGCGACCGGGTGGCGTCGTACGGCGATATCGCGGGGCGGCACCAGGAGGTGACCCGGGCCCCCAAGGACCCGGTACGGCTGATGGTGTTCCGCAACAACATCGGCCTGGTGTCCTTCGCGGCCGACGGAGCGGACTATCGCGTCGCCCACACGCTGCTTTCGGCCGCCGACGAGCAGACCGCGGACGAATTCACCGAGCACAGCGTCCCGTTCGCGCCGACTCCGACCCCGGCGGCCCCCGTCCTGAAGGTGCAGTGATGGCCGACCCGAAGAAGCAGCGCAACGGCTTTCAGAAGATCGCCGCCGTACTCCAGGACGTCGTCGACTGGATCGAGAAGACCTTCGCGGACCCCGCCATCAGTCGGGAGGTCCTGGAGGATCTCGGCCTGAGCGCCGACAACCCGGCCGTGCCGCCCCCCACTACCGCGGCCGAACGGCAGGCGCTTGAGGAGTTCCTCGCCAAGGACGACATCGGGACGCTGACGCCCGCCAACATCGCGCAGATCAAGGACCTCGCCACCACCATTTTCACGTTCGCCGACTCCGTGAAGTCCGGCGGCACCGACGGGTGGGACGTCTTCTGGCTGATCTTCAAGGTGTGGGTCGCGGACTCGCTGCGCGTGCGCAATCCGAGCGCCTACGCGCTGTGCGCGCTCGCCGGTCTTGTCCTTGAGGACGACGAGCTGCTCCCCCAGGCCGACCCCGCCGTGGCCACCCGCCTCCTCAAGGGCGAGGCCACGGGCGCGGACGCGGACGCCTTCATCGACCGGCTCTCCGCCGTGGCCGGAGGGCTTGTGGTGTTCCTCGACGACAAGCTGGGGGAACACGCGCCCATCGACGCGATGTACGGCTGGGACCCCGAACCGGGCTCGGTCCCGGACGCGTCGGTCGCGGCCTCGCGCGCCCTCAGCGTCCTTTACAAGTCCGGCGGCCCGGCCGACCCGCTGCTCACGGTCATCCCGGTCACCCGGGGCGACGGCGGGCCCGGGCTGCTCGTCAGCGTCGGGGCGCAGCTGAAGTTCGAGCACGACACCGGCACTTATACGTACGTCACCGACATCGGTGCGCACGGCGCGTTCTCGCTGTTCTTCCGGCTGTCCACCGACGACCCGGGTTTCCGGGTCCTCGGGCCGGGCCTGCCGTCGATCGGTATCGAGGTGCAGCGCACGGTCAAGGACGGAAAGCCGCTGCTCGTCCTCGGTTTGGGCGGCAAGACGCGGCTTGAGATCGGCGGATTCTCGTACGGCTTTGAACTCGGCGCGGATCAGGCCGGGTTCAAGGCCCATCTACGCAAGGGCAAACTCGTCATCGCGCTCGCCGACGGCGACGGGTTCCTGTCAAAGATGCCCGGCCACGCCATCGAGGTGCCCTTCGAGTTGGGGCTGCTCGCGGACACCACGCACGGCATCCGCTTCGACGGTGGCTCCGGTCTGAAGGTCGATCTGCCGGTGGCCGCCTCGGTGTTCGGGGTGTTCCGGATCCAGTTCGTGGCTCTGGAGCTGAAGCTGAGCGGCGATCCTTCGGTGGAGATCCGTGGGGGCTTCTCCCTCAAGCTGGGCCCGTTCCAGGCGACCGTCGACCAGCTCGGCACGGCGCTCGATCTCGCGGCGCTCGCCCGGGGTGTCGACGATGTCGGCAAGCTGGTGAAGTTCCTGCCGCCGAAGGGCATTGGGCTCGCCCTTGACCTGGGGCCGGTCAAGGGTGGCGGGTATCTCGGCATCGACGCGGAGCGGGGTGAGTACAGCGGGGCCCTGGAGCTGAAGATCTTCTGGTTCTCCATCAAGGCGATCGCCCTGATCACCACCAAGCGGCCCGACGGCACCAAGGGCTGGTCGCTGCTGCTCTTCCTGTTCGCTCAGTTCCGGGCCCATATCGCCTTCGGTATCTTCCTGAACGGCATCGGCGGCATGATCGGCCTGCACCATCGCGCCGACCTCGACGCACTCACCGCGGGCATGAGCAGCGGCGCCCTGGATGACGTGCTGTTCCCCGAGAACCCGGTCGCCGACGCCCCGCGGATCATCAACCGGTACAAGCAGCTCTTCCCGGTGGAGCCGGACAGCCTGCTGCTCGGGCCGATGCTGGAGCTTTCGTTCTCGCAGCCGCCCATCGCGTACGTCAGGCTGGGGCTGATCTTCGAGATCCGGAACGCCCTCGGTGACCGGCCCGCCGAGCTGACCCGGGTGATCCTGCTCGGTCAGCTCCTGGTGCAGCTGCCGCCGAAGGACCTCGGCGTCCCCGCCATCGTCAAACTCCTCGTCGACGTGGTCGGCTTCTACGACGGCGTCGCGAAGTTCCTGCTGATCCGGGCCAGGCTGCGGGACTCCTTCGTGGGGATTGAGGGGTTCACCAAAATCACCGTCACCGGGGAGCTCCTCCTCGCCATGCGGTTCGCGGGTGACCCGTCGTTCGTGCTGACGGCGGGTGGCTTCCATCCCGCGTTCAAGGACGTGCCGTGTGGCGTACCCGCCGAGTTGGAGCGCTTGGCGGTGTCGCTCGGGATCGGGCGGCTCAAGGTCCGCTGCGAGAAGTACTTCGCGATCACCAGCAACACCGTGCAGGCCGGGGCCAAGTTGGAAGTGTCGGCCAATATCGAGGTGGCCGGGATCAAGGGGCATCTGTCGTTCGACGCGCTGATCATTCTGCAGCCGAAGTTCCACTTCCTCGTGCAGCTGGAGTTCCACGTCGCGCTTGAGGCCCTCGGGGAGGCCTTCGCCTCCGTCAAGGTCTCGATGTCCCTTGAAGGGCCCGGGGAGTGGCGGGCCAAGGGCTCGTTCAGCTTCTCGGTCCTGTGGTGGGACATCGAGCTCGGTATCGACGAGGGCTGGGGCAAGGCCCCTGCCGTGGAGAAGACGACGACCAGCGCGGCCAAGGCCCTCCTGGATGAGCTGCGCGATGTGTCCCGCGTGCTGCCCGGCCCGCCCCTCGGCGGCAACGGCCTGGTCACCCTTGCCCAGGCACCGGGCAAGGCGCCGTCGTCGGCGCACCCGCTCGGGCAGGTCACCATCGCCCAGAAGGCCGTTCCGCTCGACGTACGGATCGACCGGGTCGGCACCAAGTCGCTGACCGAGGGCGAGGCGAAGTTCACCGTCGAGGAGGTCAAGGTCGGCGGTCTGGCGACCAGCGCGTACGAGAAGACCACCGATCACTTCGCGCGGGGCCAGTTCATGGAGCTGACCGAGCAACAGAAGCTGGAGGGCCGCTCATTCGAGACTTTCACCAGCGGCGTACGGATCGGCTCCACCGACTACACCGTCTCCACGGTCGGTCAGACGGTGCGGGCGGACTACGAGGTGAAGATCCTCGAAGAGAAGCCGGAGCTGAACCTCCACTGGAAGGTCGCCGAGGCGTACCGCGAGATCCTGCCCCCCGACGTCGCACACGAGCTGTCGGCCTACGGTGCCGCGGCCGGTTCGGCCCGCGCGCGGGCCGCGGCGCTGCGGCCCGACGTCGGGAAGGCGGTCATCCGGGAGGCGCCCCTGGCGGTCGTCGACAGCGACTCGCTGCAACAGAACTTGTCGGTGACGATCGGACCGGTCTCGTCCGAGGCGGTCGCCGCCGAAGCCGCCTCGCTGAGCGGCGGATTCGTGGTCGAGGCTTACGAGGTGGCGCCATGACCGACACGGTGTACCGGTTCCTGCCCTGGTCGCGGCGCGGCCTGTCCGCCGCCATCCCCAGCGCCCCGGACGGGGCCGCGGTCCCGGACCGGGCGGCGGTGAAGATTGACGTCACGGTGGGCGGGGCGGGGTCCGAAACGGTCTCGACCGGGACGGCCCTGTCCGGACCGGGTGACGTCATCGGGCTCGACCCGACCGTCATCGTGCGGACCGTGCCGCGCCCGAACTCCACCAATGTGGAACCGAATTACCTCGCCGCCATCGAGTTCGACCAGCCCGAGCTGCCCTGGCTCTTCACCCCGACCGGGGTGCCCCCGTCCGGCCACCTCGCGCCCTGGCTCGTCCTCGTCGTCGTACGCGACCGCCCCGGGGTCACGGTCAGCGCCCCCGCCGGGTCGGTGCTGCCCCGGCTGATGATCGAGTCCGGGGCCGCCGCCGAACTCCCCGACCTGAAGGAAGCGTGGGCCTGGGCGCACGTCCAGCTGCTCGACGAGGACGCGGGCACGACGCCCGCCGCAGTCGGCGCCGCCCTGGCCGAGCACCCGAACCGCAATGTCTCGCGCCTGGTGTGCCCGCGCCGTCTTGAGCCGAACGCCCGCTGGATCGCCGCCCTGGTCCCGGCCTTTGACGCGGGGGTGGACAGCGGGCTCGGCCGCACGCCCAAGAGCGGCAACCTCAAGCCCGCCTGGGCCGCCGGTGCGGACGCGGTGACGCTGCCGACCTACTACCACTGGCGGTTCCAGACCGGCCCGCAGGGCGACTTCGAGTCACTCGCACGCCGCCTGAAACCCCATGAGGCCGGGGCCCGCGTCGGCCGGATCAAGATGCACGTCCGCGAGGGCTCCCCGTTCCCCGACCGGCCCCCCGCGGGCTCCCCGGGACGGTTCCTCGACATGGACGGGGCACTCCAGGCACTGAAGATCACCCGGGACACAGACGACCCCAAGGTGCCCGACCCCAGCCTCGACCAGGTGCCCGCCACCCTGCGCTCGGGCCTGGCCAAGGTCACGCGGGTGATGGCGGACGCCGCGGACGGTGTGCTCGACGGGCAGGCCCCGGAGGACGGCGAGGCCATCGGCCCGCCCGTGTACGGGGGCGCCCACATCCGGCGTACGTCGGTCGACGACACGGACGCCACCTGGTTCCGGGAGCTCAATACCGACCCTCGGCCCCGGGTCGCGGCCGGGCTCGGCGCCGAGGTGATGCGGACGTACCAGGAGGAGGTGATGGAGGCCTGCTGGCAGCAGGTCGGCGATGTGCTCGCGGTCGAGGCCGCCCTGTCGCGGGCCCGGCTCAGCCTGGAGGCGGCCCGGCGCGTGCGCGAGCGCCACCTCCTGCCGCTGCCCACCGGACGTCTGCTGCAACTCGCCGCTCCCCTCGCCGACCGCACCCTCCTCGACGGCCGCGCGCTGCCGAAGGCCATCGCGCCGACCTCCCTGCCCGACCGGACCACGGACCCGGCGATGCGCCGCGTCACCGCCGCCACGGGACGGGTCATGGCGGGCGTACGGCGGCGCGCGGCCCGGGCCGCCGTCACGGTGGATACCCGCAGGGTCGGCGAGCGCCTGGTGTCGACGCTCGCGGACGGGCGCCCGGACGTTGACCCGACCCGGTTCCCGGTGCCCGCGCTCGACGGGCTGCTGGGCCCGTTGCCCGAGCCCGGCCCGGACGGCTCGGTGGCCCTGGACTCCCTCGGGGTCCGGGTACGTATCGACCAGGCGGGCGCGACCGCGCTGACCAAGGCATCCCGCGAACTGCAGGCCGCGCCGTCCCTACCGGCGCAGCAGATGCTGACGTTGCGCGCCGACCTACGGACCACCGGCCTGCTGACATCGGCGCATCTGACGGCCGCGCGCAAGGCCGCGACGGCCCAACTGGCGGGCCGGATCGCCGAGTTGCCCGCGGGAACGAAGCCCCGGCTCACCGACGTCCTGTCGGCCTCGATGTCCGCCATCACGGGCTCCGTCGCCAAGGCCGCCGCGCTGCGGGGTGACGCGGGCTTCCTCATCGAGACCGGCTCGCAGGTCGTCGTCCATGCGCTCGGCCTGCGCGGTGGCGGCGAGCTCGTCGTGCACACGCCGCCCGGCGTCGACAACGTGCCGCTGGCCCGGCTCGACCCGCGGCTCAGCGGGGACGCCCGCGACATCGGTGCGCTGATCGGACGGCTGCCCAGCGGTGCGCTGTGGCCGCCCGGGCGACGGCCCGGCGGCGGTCTGAGCGCCCCGGCCGCGGCCGCGCTCCGGCCGGGTGCGAGCCACGGCCAGGTCGTCGTGATCCCGTCGGTGGGCGGTGGTGCGGGCGCGCCCGCGGTGCCCGCGCCGACGGTCACCATGCCGCCTCTGGTCAAGGACAAAGAGGTGATCGCGCGGTACGAGGCGGCCGTCGCGGACCTGGCCGCACACACGGCACTCGGAACGGACCCCGTCGTACCGAAGCTGGTGGCGTTCCCGCTCGACCAGGCCGGGACGGCCCTGCTGCAGCGCTGCGACCCGATGACGGTGCACCCGGCCCGCCTGGACACCATGATCAGCGTGGCCGGTCACGGGCTCGCCTCCGTCCTCGCCGACCCCGGGCTCGTCTCTCACTGGCAACTGCCCCAGCGTTTCGACCGGGTGATGGCCTATCCGCGGCTCGACCTCCCGGCGTACCACTATCTCGCGGAGTACGACCGCACCCGGTTCTGTCCCGGCGTCGACGAGGTGCCACCCGAGTCCATCACGCTGCTTGAGACCAACCCGCGTTTCATCGCGGCGTTCATGGCCGGGCTCAATCACGAGACGAACAAGGAGCTCCTTTGGCGCGGTTATCCGACGGACAGTCGGGGGACGCCCTGGCAGAAGTTCTGGCAGCGCAAGGACGACCGGGCCGACGTCTTCCAGATCCACACCTGGGGCATGCGGCGGGGCCGCGACGACCTGCCGGCCCAGACGTACGACCCGGCGGGCAATCTGGTGCTGCTGCTGCGCGGCGACCTGGTGCGCCGCTACCCGAACGTGATGGCCGTCGCGGTGCGGGCGGTGAGCGTCGGGGGAGGCGAGAAGCCCAGCGACAAACCCGCCGACCTGCAGGTCTCGGTGTTCGCCGGGCAGTTCGACCCGGATGTGTCGTTCTTCGGCTTCCCGCTCGTGACCGACGATCTGAAAACCGGGGACGGCTGGTTCTTCGGGCTTCTTGAGCCGGTGACCGAACCGCGGTTCGGCTTCGACGAAACCGTCGACCGCGACAGACGCGGGAAGCCGTCCAAGTGGGACGACGTCGCCTGGCCCGACCTCGGCGTGCCACCCGCGGGGGTTCTGCAGGTCGGCCAACTGGCCGCCCTGAGGCTCAAACCGTCGGTGGGGCAGGCCGATGAAGTGGCCGCCGCGATGTTCCAGCGGCCCTTCAAACTGCTCGTCCACGCCCGCCACCTGGTGAAGGGACTCTGAGGTGCCCGAACCGGACCTCACCACCGACCTCCGCAAGATCGGCCGCGCCCGCGACGGGCTCGCCGGACTCGACCGCACCCTCGAAGAACTCCGCACCAGCCGGGCGGACCTCACCGCCAGGCGGGACGCCCTGCGCGGCACGGGAGATGTGCACCGGGCCGCCGAGGTGGACCGGCGCATCACGCAGCTCGACGCCGAGCTCAAGACGCAACGCGACGCGCGTGCCGCCCTGGTGAACGACATCACCAGGCTCTCCGGCGGGCTCGTCGCCCGGTTCCCGCCCGAACAGCTCGTGGGCACGCTCGACGGGCGGCAGCCGGTGGCGATGCTGCCGGTGCGCATCGAGACCCGCTTCGCCTCCCCGACGAAGCTGCGGATCCGCGTCTTCCCCGACCAACTGCACATCGACGCACACGAACCGGCGCTCACCGAGGACGAGCGCGAGGGCGCCCGCTGGTACTGGAACCGGCGCTGGGCGGCGGGCCTCGACGACACCGCCGCCGCGACCGAAGCCTGGCGGCAGCTCACCGAGCGGTTCCGTCCCGGCCGCGCGGCCTACCTCGTACAGGCAATGACCCCGGCGAACTCCCCGCACGACGGCGCCCCACGGTTTCCCGAACTGCCGTCGCGGGCGACCCCCTGGGGCCGGGCGCCGCAGGCCACCGCGCTGCCGGACCGGTTCTGTGTGGTGGGGCTCGGCAAGCAGGACGGGCAGTGGGTCGAACGGTTCCGCAAGTGGGGCGAGCACGTCCCTGACCGGCTCGCCGTGGGCATGGATCCGGTCCAGGTGACATCGCCCGCGACCAAGGGCCGGCTGCCGGTGGACGAGGGCACCCGATGGCTGCGCGAGCCCCAACTGGCCACGGACCAGGGCATGTTGATCGAGGTCAGCGACTCGTCGCTGGCGGGCGGTGTCGACCGGCTCGTGGTGCTCGGCGTCGACTGGACCCAGTCGCCCGAGCCGGCCGCCGACTCCCTGAGCTCGCTGCTCACAGCGCAGCGGTACGTCGGTCAGCTCGGCTTCGTCGCGCAGGGGACCCCGACCAACAACACCTCGGAGAGCCGCTCCGGCTGGACCAGCGACGCGAGCGCGGCGGCTACGGCGCTCGACCCGGTGGCCCCCGTGGCGGCGGTCGACGAGTGGAGCGCGGGGCCCCGGCTCGCGCAGGCACTCGGCCTCAGCCCAGCCGTGTTCGCGGCGCTGCCCGGCGCGGACCTGCGCGAGCACGCCTGGGCCTCGGCCCTGACCGACGTACTGTGGCGGAGCACCGGGGGCCACTACCTCGCCGACATGCTCGATCCGCTCGCCGAGGATCCCCAACTCGACGCGAATCTACGGGAGTTCATGCGGCGCCATGTGTTCGCCTGCGGTCCGCTGCCGACCCTGCGGGTGGGCGCGCAGCCGTACGGTGTGCTGCCGGTGGTGTCGTCGAAGCATTTCGAGCCCGGCCCGGACCAGGCCGCCAAGCTGGTCCGGCGGGTGGCGACCCTGATGCGCGACATCGTGAGCCCGAGCATTGCCGACGTGCCCCATTTGCGGCGGGCGGGCGAGGACCAGGACGTCGACGCCGTCCTCCTCGCCCTCCTGCAACGGACCCCGGTCCCATGGACGTTCAGGTTCCGCTCCCTCACCGGCCCCGTGGAGCGGTCGAACACAAGCTTCCGCTGGGATCTCCAGAACGCCTGGCAGCGCACCTGGACCACGGCCATGTGGACCGGACTCGGGGTCTTCACCACCGCCCGGATCAGCGAGCTCACCCACGGCAAGGACCATCCGCTCCCGGTGCCGCTCGTCCGCAAGCCCGGGGAGGCGGACCCCATCGGCTACCTAACGGAGATCGCCGAGCTCGCCAAGGACCAGAATGGCCTCCTCGCACTCAACCTCCGTGAGAACTCCCGCACCCTCCTGGAAGCCCTCGCCGCCTGCAGCGCGGCCGCTGAGCTGCAGCGCTGCGCCCTCAAGATCGTCCTCCACACGCTGCAGTTGGGGCTTGAGGACCTGGCGGCCCTGCCCGCGCTGCGCAAGCTCGCGGTGCCGACCCCCGACATGCTCCGGGTCGAGCCACCGCCGCCGGTCGCACCGTCCCCGCTCGATTTCAGGTCCGGTCGGCAGCTCGCCGAGACCGTCGTCCCGGAGGTGTCGGAGCTGCCCCTGGGCCAGCATGTGGCGGTCGACTTCGCGGAGAAGGTACGCGACGGCGTGGCCGTGCTCCTGAACGCGCCGACCAAGCCCCACTACTGGCTCGCCCGCACCCACGAAGCGCTGCGGACCCTCGCGCAGGCGCCGCCCGACCAGCTCGACTGGGCGTTCCGTGGGCACCTTGACCTGTACGCGACCCGCCTCGACGCCTGGTTCACCGGCCTCGCGTCCCACCGCCTCGCCGACCAGCGGGCCGCCGCGCCGGGCGGCGTGCACCTGGGATGCTGGGGGTTCGTGGAAGACCTGCGGCGCGATGTCGGATCCGCCGCCGAGAGCCTCGGATACGTCCATACGCCGTCCCTCGCGCACGCGGCCAGCACCGCGCTGCTGCGCAACGGGCGACTGGCGAACCGCGGTGCCGACGGCAAGGTGTTCGACCTTGAGGTGACCTCCGAGCGGGTACGCCGCGCCCAGTGGCTCCTCGACGGCGTGGCCCAGGGCCAGCGCCTCGCCGCCCTCCTCGGCTACCGGCTCGAACGGAGGCTGCGCGAGGCGGGGTTGGAGATGATGCGCTATCAGATGCCGCTGCGGCGCACGGCCCCGCTGCGCGGCCCGGACGTCGCACCCGACACATCGGTCGAGGTCCTCGCCGCCCGGGACGTCGTCGACGGGGTAACGCTGCTCGACCGGTGGCGGGAGGATCCGGCGGAGGTGCTCGCCGACGTGGCCGCGCACGCGGAGCTGGCGACGCTGCCCGCTGGTGACGCCACGCGACTCCGCGCGGTGATGGACTACGTCAACGACTCGTACGACGCCGTCAGCGACCTGCTGGTGGCCGAGAGCGTGCACCAGGCCGCGGTCGGCAACCTGGACCGGTCGGGCGCCGCCCTCTCGGCGCACGACCGCCACGGCCGCGCCCCCGATCTCGACTTCATCGCGTCCCCGCAGTCCGGCCACACCGTGGCCCACCGGGTCGCGGTCGTCCTGCAGGACGCCACGCTCGGCCACGGCTGGCCGCGTGACGCACGGGGCGCGGCCGAGCCGCTGCTCGACGCGTGGGTGGCACGGCTGCTCGGGGATCCGGCGAAGTGGCAGTTCAGCGCGGTCCTTACGGCGCATGGTAGGTCGACCACGCTCAGCCCGGTCTCGGCCGCCGACCTCGGCATCGGCCCGCTCTCGCTGGCCCTCGCGGCTCAACGGCCGGGCGAGGGCCGCCCCAGCGAGCTGGAGCAGCGCGTAGCGCTGGCCTTCGCCGCCCGGGCAGGCGACGCCGACCCGACAGCCGAGCTCACGCTGAAGCCGGACCCGCCGGGCACCACCGCGACGGGCGGCCTGGCCCTCCTGTCGACCCTCACCGAATGGGTGGCCAAGGTAGCGGGAGCCGCCCCGCTCACCGCGGGTGACTTCGTCTCGGGCGACGACGTACGCCCCGGCATGGGCGAGGGCGCACCCGGCTCGGCCGACACCGCCGAGCTGGCCGCTCGCGTGGCGGCCACGCGGTCCCGGCTCGGTGGTGTGATCACCGCGTTGACCGGCGCGTCCGATGACGACCAGCGGGCCAGGGCGTTGCTCGACGCGGCCGCGTTCGCGGGGCCCGACGCCCCGCCCCGGGTGCCGGCCAACCATCCGGACGCGGCGCGGGAGCTCGGCGCGCAGGTGACCGAGACCGCCGCCCGACTGACCGCGCTCGCGCAGACCGTCGACGCCGCCACGGCCGAGCCGCCGCCCACGGCAGCCGACCAACTGGTCGCCCACCACGTCGAGTTGCTGCGTACGATGCTCGGCGCCGCGCAGCCCGTACTGCCGAAATGGTCGCTCGCCGACCATGCCGCCGTCGCCGGTTCCCTCGACGCGCGCGCCGCTCTACTCTCGGGCGACCCGACGGCACCGGCCGCCTGGCTGCAGCGCTCGGCCCTGGTCCGGCCCGAACTGGACGCGTTCGCGGGCCTGTTGCTGCACGCCGAGGCGACGGGCGCCGACGTGTCCGGCCAGCTGCACGTCGTACAGCTGCCGCACCGGCCGAACGCGCCCTGGCACGCCCTGCCCTTCGGCACATCCGGTCCGCCGCAGCACGGATCCCTCGGCCTGGTGGCGCACGCGTGGCAGCCGTTCAACCCGGCGCGGCCCTTCGCGGGCGTCGTCGTGGACGCGTGGACCGAGACGATCCCGGCCACCACCGAGACCACGGCCCTCACCTTCCACTACGACGCACCCGGAGCCCGGGCGCCGCAGGCGGTGCTGCTTGCCGTGCACCCGGCGCGCTCCCCACAGAAGTGGAGCTTCGACCTGCTCCTCGACACCGTCAACGAGGCCGCCGACCTGGCCCAGTTGCGCACCCTGTCGGCCAAGGAGCTGGCGCCCATGGGCTCCTTCCTGCCGGCCCTGTACCTCCCGGAGAACTACACCCGGGACGTCCCCTCGGTCGGCCTGAACGATCTGGTCAAGACCGCCAAGCCCGACGTGCTTGTCACCGGCGTACTCGGAAAGGCGTGACGCATGCCCGGCTACGACCTGCGGAAACTGACCGCACGCGACATGGAGCTGAAATTCAAGCCGACCGTGGTCGGGTACTCCCGGCTCGAACCCGTCAGCCTCACCAAGGGCGACCTCGGACCCGGCCTGGAGACCCCCCTCGCCGACCCGCTGTGGATGGTCGCCCGGCAATGGCAGTTCGAGGAGCTCCGCGGCGAGGACGGCGGCTCCCCGGTCCTGGCGGAGGTGCAGGCCGAGCAGGCCGAGGTCACCCGCTTCCACCCGGGGTCCCCGCGGGCGGGCGCGGACCCCTCGGCCACCGCCGTGGACCACCCGGACACCGCCCTGCCGCTCGCCGTGGCGGTGGAGGCCGAGCGGCCCGTCGTCCTGCCGGAACGGGTGCGGGCGCAGACCGGGATGCAGCTCCTTCGGCTCACCCGCGCGGCCGGTCTGCCGGGGCCCGTGCTCGCGAAGGTCGAGGAGGCGTACGTCACCGACTGGGCCTTTACCGGCGCCCTCGGCGCGGCGGCCGATCCACCGCAGCACGACCCGGTCGGGGAAGCACGTCGGCGCGTGGTGGCCGGGCGGGTGCCCGACGGCGCCCTGGCCGCGGCGGCGGTGACCGCGCTGCGGGGCGCCGGTGGCACGGTCGACAGTCTGCCGCCCGCCCTGCAGAGCGCGGCCGGGACCGAGCAGCACCGGACGGCCCTGCGGAAGGTGCTCACCACGTGGCTGACGTGGGCCGAACGGTACGTCGCCGGACCCTCTGGCGACACTGCCACCTCGTGGGACCCGCACCGCCTGGAGTACTCCTTCGCCGTCCAGGCCGCCCTGTCGACCGGCGACGTCGTGCTGCGCGCCGACGAGTACGCGGGCCGCGCGCTCGACTGGCACTCCTTCGACGCGTCCGCCTCCCCCGGGCTCGGCGCACCGGCGTCCCCGGTCGTTCCGGAAACGTTCCCGAAGCAGGTGATGCCGACGCCGGTGCGCTATCCGGGCATGCCGAGCGACCGGTTGTGGGCCTTCGAGGACGCCCGCGTCCACCTCGGCGGCCTGAAGGCCGGGGCAACCGACCTCGCCCGGCTCGCCCTGGTGGAGTTCGCCCTCGTCTTCGGCAACGACTGGTTCCTGGTGCCGCTCCCGATGCGGTACGGGCACGTGACCGCCGTACGGAAACTCCACGTCGTCGACACCTTCGGCGAGAAGATCACGGTGCGGCCATCGCGCGAGACCACCCAGCCCGGCTGGACGGCCTTCCAGCACACCGGGGTCGGCGACGGATCAAGCCTGGCCGACGTGTTCTACCTGCCCGCCACGGTGCGGCACGCGCTGCAGGGCCCGCCGCTGGAGGAAGTAGCGCTGTTCCGCGACGAGATGGCGAACCTGGTGTGGGGCGTCGAACGGATCGTGCAGGGCGCGGCGGGGGAACCGGTCCGGCGCGGGCTCGTGGAGTCGCGCTCGCTGCGCCAGCATGTGCCCACCGATCTCGACGATGCCGAGATCGTCTACCGGTTGATGACTCCGGTCCCCGAACACTGGGTGCCGTTCGTGTCGGTGCCGGTGCCCCACCTCCCGGTCTCGCAGTTCGCCACCGAGCTGGAGCGCCGCCCGATGGTCCGCTTCGTCGAAGGCATCGGCCCCCAGGTGGCCCACCCACGGGGCATGATCCTGCGGGCCGACCCTGCCGGACCGCGCGAGACCGACCGGCTACGCATCGCGGAGGAGGAAGTCCCCCGTGAAGGCGCCGTCATCACGCGCCGCTTCCGGCTGGCCCGCACCACCGACGGCGGCACCGTGCTCTGGTTCGGCCGCCGCAAGGAGAGCGGCCAGGGCGAGGGTGCGTCCGGCCTGAAGTTCGACACGGCGCTGCCTCCGGGCGGGCTGTAGCCCAGCTAACGAGCCTGAGCGAGCCGGTGCTCGGCGAGCTCCTGTGCGGCCCGTAGCGGAGTGACGCCGGTCGAGCGGGACAGGTCGAGGATGCGGGCCACGGTGTCGCCGATGCCCTCCACCCGTTTCTCGGCGGCGTCGTGGCTGTAGTGCTCCGACTCGCGGCTGAGCACGTAGGCGACGCCTCCGGCGCCGGCGACGTAGTCGGGTATCCAGGTGATGCCGCGCTCCGCGAGGGCTTCGGCGATGCTGAGCTGGTTGTTCGCCGGGCCGACGATCAGGGGTGCGCTGAGGAGCGGGACGGTCGCTTCGTCGAGTATGCCCCCGACGGCTGCGGGGACGAGGATGTCGGCCGGTGCGGACAGGGCCAGGCCGGGGTCGACCCAGCCGTAGCCGCGCGCGAGGGCCGCGTCCTTGCGGGACCGTTCCACGTCCGATACGACGACGTGCGCGCCCTCGGCCGCCAGGCTCGACGCGATGGCACTGCCGACCGAGCCGAATCCGCTGATGACCACGGTCCGCCCGGCGCAGGAGGCGTCGCCGAACACCTGCCGCACACCGGCGTGCAGGGCGGCCAGGACGCCCGTGGCCGTGGGTCCGCTGGAGTCGCCGGTGCCGCCGTGTTCCTCGGGCGCGCAGTACGCGTACGGCGAGAAGCGCCGCAGTACCACCATGTCCTCCGGGCCGGTGCCGACGTCGGGCCCGGTGCGATAGGAACCGTCAAAGGAAGCGATCAGCTCACCCAGATCCCGCAGCGCCAACTCGCGCAACTCCGGGGTGATTTCGGTCTCGGAGTCGAGAGCAATCACGCTTTTGCCGCCGCCGAAGTCCAGACCCGCCACGGCGGCCTTGTAGGTCATCGCCTCCGACAGACGCAGCGCGTCGGCCAGTCCCTCCCGCCAGGACTCGTACCGGCGCAGTCTGCAGCCGCCGACCGCCGGGCCGAGGGCCCGGGAGTGGACGGCCACGATCAGCGGAAGCCGTGAGCGACGGCCACGCCGTATGACCACCTCGTCATGGGCGATTGCTCGACGTTCTTCATCCCCGAATGCTTGGCTCATGGCCGTAAAGCTAGGCTGATGCACGGGTCAACAGGCGGCATGCCGAAGGAACTTCGGATGCTGGGGCTAGGGGGTAGTCATGGACGAACTTGATACGGGCGATCGTGCACCATCTGCAGGCCGATGGTCGGCAGTCCAACCGCGCCCTGGCCGAGAAGCTCGGCATCGCCCCGTCGACCTGCCTCGAACGCACCCGGCTGCTGCAGCAGCGCGGCATCATCCAGGGGTACCGGGCCCAGGTGTCCCTGCGCGCGCTCAACCGCTCCGTACAAGCGATGGTCTTCACGCAGGTCCGGCCGCTGAACCGGGACGTCGTCGCCGCGTTCGAGCGATCGGTGACCCAACTGCCGGAAGTGGTCTCCGTCTACACGATGGCCGGGAGCGACGACTTCCTCGTCCACGTCACCGCCCAGGACATCGACCACCTGCACGCCTTCCTCCTGGACCAGTTCACCAACCGCCGCGAGATCGTCAGCTTCCGCACCTCGATCATCTTCCAGCACCTGACCAACCCGGTGCTCGACCCGCTGCCCGACCCGGAAGAGCACCCGTGACCACCTCAACGACTAGTGGGGAGCGGCAAGTTCGCGTTCGAGAGGGGTGCGGTAGCTGGGGGTGATGCGGGTGGGGCCGAGCCAGGTGGACAGGGCGTGGGCGGTGGTGTCGATTGCCGTACGGGACTCGGTGACGGGGTCGGTGAGGAGGCGTCGGCTGATGTGGCCGTCGGGGCGTTGTGCCCAGGCGCCGACGATGCGGCCGTCCGCCCAGATCGTGGGGCCGATATTGCCGTTGCGGTCATACAGGGCGGATACGTGGTCGGGGTTCACATTCACGTTGGCGTCCCGAGATGGACACGGCGGTGGCGGTCACCAATCACCTGCGCCTCTGGCTGCCGAGCCAGCTAGCGCATCCTGCCGCAATCGGCTGCTGAAGCCGGGCGGCTATAGAGGCCTTTAGCCCCGGGTATTCAGTGGAATGGGGCGATCTGATGCCCCGATAGCAGAAAGGTGCCGTTGACCTGCGAGGATGCGAGTGTCTAGATCGTATCCGCTGCAGAGAGCAAGGCACCTTTCTGGTGGTCGAGAGTACAGGGTGGGACCGTCGGCTGAACCGCCCCCAAACACCTGGACACATCCGATCAGGTCCAGTCCGGTTGCTACGGCCAGTCGCAAGGTAGCGCGGGCGTGTGATCGTCATAATGTGGACCGTGATCGGCCGCTATGAGGCGCCACCGACGGATGCGACCGCGGAGGACCATGATGTCGACCGACCACCAGATCGACGCCCTGACATTCACCAACCCGCCTGGTTTGTACGACCCGAGGCCGAACGGATACTCCCACCTGGCCCAGTTCCCGGCCGGATGGCGCATCATCACCCCGGCTGGTCAGGGCGGGGAGACCGAGGACACCCATCTCTCGGCGGACTTCCGCGAGCAGTTTGCCCAGGCGATTGCCAACACTGCGACGGTCCTGGCAGCCGCCGGCGCGACGCTGAGGAACATCGCGAAGATCAACCTGCTCATCGTCGACCACGATCGCGAGAAGTTCCGCGTGATGACCGAAGAGGTCGCCCGAGTGTGGGGCGACGACAAGCCCGCTATGACTCTGATCCCGGTGCCTGCGCTCGCGCTCGCGGGGATGCTCGTCGAGATCGACGTGATCGCCGTCGTACCTGCATGAAGCGCCGACCGAGCGCTACGCGGGGGTCGTCCCATGGGTGGGACGAGCCCTGACGGGTGACCCTGGGTATTCAGCGGAATTGGGCTATCTGACGCCCCGACAGCAGAAAGGTGCCGTTGACCTGCGAGGATGCGAGTGTCTAGATCGTATCCGCTGCAGAGAGCAAGGCACCTTTCCGGTGGTTGAGCGTACAGGGTGGGACCGTCGGCTGTCGGTGTGGCTGACGGGAAGAGGCTGATCGGGCATGCCGGGGCGGTGCTGCTGCGCCGGTGTGCGGACCGCACGGGGCCGACGGACGCACTGTCCGGGGTGCTGCCGTCCAGCACAGCAGCCGGCTGGCGGGACCGCGCCGGAGTACTGGTGCACCTGGCGATCGCGGTCGTGCTGGGTGCGGCGAACTTCTCGGAGGCCGAGCAGCTCCAGCTGCATCACCGGCCGCTGTTCGGGCCCACAGTGTCGGACTCCACCGTCCGCCGCACGCTGGCCGCGCTGGATAAGGCCACCCTGGCGAAGATCGCAAAGGTGCGGGCCCGGGTCCGCCGGCAGGTGTGGAGTCTGCTGCATCTGCGGCCGGGCGGCTTCCCCTGGCTGACGGTGGCGGGCAAGCGGCTGACCGGTTGGATCGTCATCGACCTCGACGCCACCATCATCACGGCCGCGTCCAGGAAGGCCGGGGCTGCGGTCACCTTCAAGGAGACGTTTGGGTTTCATCCGCTGGCCGCGTGGTGCGCGAACACCACTGAGTCGTTGACGATGCTCCTGCGGCCGGGGAATGCCGGAGCGAACACGGTGGCCGACCACATCCGTGTGCTCACCGAGGCCCTCGCCCAGATCCCCGGCTCCTCCACGTCTGCCGTGGCTCTAGCAGGAGGGACGACTCGACGAGGAGGCGGTCGGCGGGCAGGTTCCGCTCCGTGTACCAGGAGCGGTAGAGGTCGGCGACGGCCGGACTGAGGCTCTGCGGCTCGTCGAAGCGCAGCACGTCCAGGTCGAGCCGGTGCCGCTCGGCATACGAGGCGAGGTCGTCGACCAGTGCGGGCTGCAGGCCCCACTCCGTCTCGGGGCTCTCACCGTCGCTCGGGGGCGGATCCCAGCGGCGGACCTTGGCCCCGTACCGGGAGAGCAGGCCGGTAGCGCGGGGGCTGCCCTCGCGGTACTCCTCAGGCGGGGCGTCGCCGAGGGGCCGAACTGGAAGACGTAGCGATCGTCGACCGTGGTGGTGGGCCAGCGCAGCGTGCAGTCGACCGCGACGAGCTTGCCGCCGGGAGCGAGGTGCTCGTGGATGAACCTGCGGTAGGCCGCGGGCAGCCGGTGCCACTTGAGCCGCAAAGACACAAAAAGGCCGTCATCGCAGGTCAGGGCCCATTTTTGGGGTCAGCAAACGGCCCGAAAGTCAGCAACGACGCGGACCGCACCGAGGGAAACGGGTCGAAACCCGGTGTTATGCACTGGCCGTGCAACCTGCCTGGAGAGGCGGAACCGTGACCAAGTGCCATTTGCGCCACCCAAGTTACCTTCGCCGCGCAGCCCCTGAACATCCCCTTAAAGCATGAGAGTTGATCGGGCTCAGCGGGCCTGCTTCCAGACCGTTGAGCCCGGGTCGATCAGCGCTTGCCTGTCCGCCACTGCGCTCACGGCATTCGTCGAGGCACGCCGCGGATGGCCAACTCGTCGACGTCGAGTCGGAGATGATCGTCGGAGTACTGAATGCGTCCTGCTTGTACCGGGGTTCGCACCCTCATCTGCCGCGGCAGCGGGGGTATTGATCAACGACCCGACCCTTTGCGCCGCTTCCCATCTGCGCTGTGCCCCGGGGGAGAGAGGGGGGACCAGCCGCTGGGCCGGTTTGTAGCCAGCAGGACCGCGGAGCCGCGTGGTTCTCGAGTGTGCCCGACATCCGATGAGGGGAGGCCGAGGGACGCCAGTAACCGGTGCTCTCACTGCGCGTGGGTGCCATCTCGGGCACGGATCGACCGGACGGAACGCAGTACGGGTGGCCGTCTAGCCGTGTAGTGGCACTGATGAGTAGTGTCGTCCTGTCTGGTGTTGATCAAACGGCTGGAGTGGCACCGGCGTTGTCGCGATGTGCCCGATGCTGGTGGCTGGACTGCGGGGGCGTGGGATGCGACGGCAAGCTGTATGGATAGGGGTGCTTGCCAGTTGTGCCGTTGTCGTGGGCGCATTGCTGTCGTTGGCGGCCAACGCCGGGACGTCCCAAGAGCACTGGCCTGGTCCATTGGACCTCTTGCGCCGCCATCCCTGGCCAGCGGTGGGGCTGTTCACACTTCTCGGGGTGCTCGGAGCGGCGCTTACGGCATGGCGCCAGGAGCAGTCGTCCACCAGCGAAGGGAACGATCCTCCACCGCCCGCGGCGCCGCGCGTGCCGGAGTGGGTCGTCGACCGGACGGAGAGCAAGCGGGCCGAGGCTGCAGTGTGCGGCGGCAGGCGGGCAGTGGGAATCACCACATCGCTCTGGGGTGCGGGGGGATTCGGTAAAACGACACTGGCCGCCATGATCTGTGCCAGCCCTCGGGTGCGTCGGCGTTTCAAGGGCCGTACGTACACCATCGTCATCGGACGGGATGTGCGTGGTCGGGCGGACATCGCCGCGAAAGTCGCCGAGGCCACGAGGTTCATCACTGGCGACACCGCACCGTTCACCGATCCGGACCTTGCCGGCGATCATCTGGGGCGCCTGCTGGATCGCCGTGGCCGTACGCTCCTTGTTCTCGATGACGTTTGGGAGCAAGAGCAGCTTGAACCCTTCTTGCGCGGCGGTAGGCACTGCGTGCGTCTGGTAACCACCCGTGTCCCATCCCTGCTGCCGCCCGGCACCCAGTCGGTTCAGGTGGACCAGATGTCTCTCGAACAAGCTCGAACCATGCTGACCTGGGAGCTCAACGGCCTGCCCCCACAGATGACTGGCGCACTGCTGGACGCCACCGGACGATGGGCCCTCCTCCTGCGCCTGGTCAACCGGCAACTCAAGGCCCAGGCCGACACCGGGCGGCCTCTGGCCCGGGCCGCCGAAGATGTCCTGGCGACGCTGCGCGACCAAGGGCCTCAAGGGGTGGACAGCCCGTGGGCAGAGGTTGACGTGAACGATCCTGCGAGCAGGCGGCGGGCGGTCCGTGCCACGGTGGAGGCCGCAACCAGCTTGCTGCCGGCGGGCGGAGCTGAGCGATTTGCCGAGCTGGCGGTATTCGTCGAGGACGAAGCGGTGCCCATGGCATTGGTCGCCCAGCTGTGGTTAGCCACCGGCGGCTTGGCAGAAGCGCAGTCGCACGCCCTGTGCGCAGAGCTGGCAAGCCTCTCGCTGCTCTCGCAGACATCCGACAACGGTGGGCGCATCAGCCTGCACGACGTTGTTCGTGACTATCTGCGCAGCACACTGGCTCCTTCGGACCTGGCCGCGCTGCACGCGCAGCTGGTGGACGCTGCCGCCGTCGGCCTTCCCGACGCCGCACCGTTGGTTCAGTACGGACCGGGTCCGCGAACCG
Organism: Streptomyces sp. NPDC002851; assembly: GCF_053591935.1. Lineage (NCBI taxonomy): Bacteria > Bacillati > Actinomycetota > Actinomycetes > Kitasatosporales > Streptomycetaceae > Streptomyces > Streptomyces sp. NPDC002851. The sequence goes on from NZ_JBSFUT010000024.1 coordinate 80,594, forward strand.
CATGGTGGCAGCTGGCCGATGGCTATCTCCAGGAGCATCTCATCGAACATCTGGTGGGCGCGGGCCGCACTGATCAGGCAGAGGCCGTCGCAGGCGACCTGAGATGGGTGGAAACCCGTCTCGTAAGACACGGCGCCAACGCACCTCAGCGCGACCTCAGCCATATCCCCACCGCAGAGGCGCTATCACGGGCACGTTCGCTGGCGCAGGTCACGCATCTACTTGCCCCTACCGATCCTGCGCGTGCCGTGCTCAACACTCTGTACACCCGTCTCGCACCCCTATCGCCCTGGCGCGATCAGGTTGCTGTGCGGCAGAACGACCCTGCTTCGTATCCACTTCTCGTCGGCCTCCGGCCGCCACCAGACCTGCCCAGCCAAGCCCTGCTGAGCATCCTCACTGGCCATGCCGACGCGGTGACATCGGTGGCGATCTCACCAGACAACACGTGGCTGGCGAGTGCCGACCCGGATGGGATGGTGCGGATCTGGGATCGCGTAAGTGGAAAGTGCACTGCCACTTTCGACAGCCGCACCAATGCGGTGTTGTTGGAGATTTCACCAGACGGCACTTGGCTCGCCAGCAGTGGCGACGACCGAACAGTGCGGCTGTGGGATCGGGCGAGTGGGGAGTGCACTGCCACGCTCATCGGCCATACCAATGATGTGGTGTCGTTGGAGATTTCACCGGACGGCACTTGGCTCGCCACCGGCGATGTGGGTGGGACAGTGCGGGTGTGGGATCGGGCAAGCGGGCAGTGCACCACCATCCGCACCGGTCATCACCTCTACGCCGTGGTGTCGTTGGAGATTTCACCGGACGGCACCTGGTTCGCCACCGGCGACGTGAGCGGGACAGTGCGACTGTGGGATGGGGTGAGCGGGCGGTGTACTGCCACTCTCCGCGGCCACATGGGTTCGGTCGTGTCTTCGTTGGAGATTTCGCCGGATGGCACTTGGCTCGCGAGCAGTGGAGCCGACGGGACGGTGCGGCTGTGGGATCGGGCGAGTGGCGAGTGCACTGCCACGCTGATCGGCCACACAGAGACGGTGAAGTCGGTGGCGATTTCACCGGATGGCACTTGGCTCGCCAGCAGTAGCGACGACCGGACTGTGCGGCTGTGGGATCGGGCGAGTGGCGAGTGCACTGCCACGCTGATCGGCCACACAGAGACGGTGAAGTCGGTGGCGATTTCGTCAGACGGTACGTGGCTTGCCAGCGCCAGTGAGGATCGGACGGTACGGCTGTGGGACCGGGAAAGCGGCCGGTGCACTGCCACCCTCAGTGGCCACACGGAGGCGGTGAAGTCGGTGGCGATTTCGTCAGACGGTACGTGGCTTGCCAGCGCCAGTGAGGATCGGACGGTACGGCTGTGGGACCGGGAAAGCGGCCAGTGCACTGCCACCCTCAGTGGCCACACCGCCCCCGTGGAGTCGGTGGCCATCTCACCCGACGGCGCCTGGCTTGCCGCCGTGTGCCTGGACAGGAGGGTGTGCATTTGGAACGTACCCGGCAGGCGAATTGCGACATTTGTGCGCACCGATGACTACCTATGGACGTGCGCATGGGCAGAAAACCTCAAAGTCATCGGCGACGCTGGGGTGCACGTCTTCGAGCTACGCATGTAATGACAGGACTCACTACTCTCTATGAGTGTTGTGCATCGCGAAAACATGTAGGTCAGAAGGGTTGATATGCACGCCTCTTGCCGTGCTCCCACTGGTCGTCGGCCTGCCGCCAAGGTGAAGATCGCCTGACGAGGCGACCGGGGGGCGGTTCCGGCATCTGCCGTGCCTGCCGGGAGGGTCCGCCTACGATCCGTCGTGGTTCGGCCACGGCACCAGAGCAGGGACCCCCGAACTGGAGCGGAGCACGGCTCATCGGAGCGAGCTGTCGGTGCTTGCCGAGGAGCCAGGCAAGCGGCCTCGAGAGGTCAGCGAGTGAGTGGGAGTTCGCCGCTGATCCACGCTCGGTTGGTGAATGGTTCAAGTCCCCCCTCGGACACGCACCGGGCACGGGAGTCATGCATTGCCACGAACTCTCGCGAACGAGAAGTCGCAAAGAGAATTTTGTCATCACGGCACCCGCTTCGGACCTCAAGCTGGACGGGCCCTGATGCGGCCGATGACTCCATCGGTCATCCGCTCACGCGGAGACGCACCAGGGTGCGTCTCCTCGATCCCTGCGGGCCCGCAGCGTTCGGAACGGCACCTCGCACCAGACGCCGCGGTCTGGCCAGCAACGATCGAGCAGACGCACCCTAGGGGTGGGACCCGCCCACGGAGCTGTCCGTGCCCCGCTCCGGAGGCCCGCCGCCATCGGCGAAGAACTGCCAGAGGGTGAAGAGAGCGACGAGCTGAGCGAGCAGATACGCGATCTGCAAGAGAAGTATCGGAGCTGATAGACCGACAGCAATAGGCCCAGGCGGCTCTGCCAGTAACGCCGCTCGACCCGGAAATGATCCAAGTCCAAGACGATGCTGGTGACCGTGAGCACCAGGAGCATGCTCACGGCATAGAGCGCCAGGTTCGCCTACCCCTCCCGCGTGATCCAGTTACCGATGACGTCAATCCCTATCGGCAGAGCATAGGCCGCCGCCAGAGGCAAACTTCGCACGGGACCGCGGCGCCCAGGCAGGCTTCGCCATAGGCGCCGAGCAGGAAACCCGCTGCTGCCCATGTGATCTCCCAATACGCAGCGTTCAAGCAATGTCGGGCAGTCCGAACTGCGAGTTGAGGGTCGAAGTCAGGAACTCCCCTTTGATGTTCTCGGCCCACACGAGCAGCCCGCTGGCGGGCAGTCCTATGAGCGCGGCGACTCGGGCGGCTCGCCGTCCGTTGGCCCACCAGTTGTCATGGGGACCGAGAGCGAGTGCTGCGTCGACTACCGAGGGGCCGCCGATTCGCCGTGCTCGTAGAAGCCTCCGTCCTGCGCGACGGCCACGTATCCACGCCTCACGTTCTACGTCAGACAGCCCTGCATGTGTGAGCTGCGGCATCCCTGTTTGAAGACGGGCCCTAGAACCGTGCTCCGCGCCCTCACGACTACTTCACCTACGGGGAGGACGACCCCCGCACCTTGTCCCTCCCGTACGAGTACGGGTACGTAGAGCGTCCCGCGCTGATCTCGTACGACCTCATGGTCCTGATCGGGGAAACCCGCGCAGATGCCACCGTCCGCGCCGCCGCCTAATCCTCAGACGTCGCCCCAAACCGATCGTCAGGGGCCGCCAGTTGGGCGGCTGTGGTGCCTGGGGCGGGAGCCTCCCCAACCACCGGACAGGCCCCCAGTGCACCCAGGTGGGCGTACAAGCGTGCGGACTCGGTGTCCTCGACGGCCAGGCGCACGCTGAGCGTAACGAAGCGCCCGCCCGGTTCTCGGACCGGGCGGGCGCCGTCGTGTTTGGTGCGGCTGGTCAGCTAGCAGCCGTCTTGCGCCGTCGCATCCACCAGGCGAGGGCGCCGCCTGCTGCGACCAGGGCCGCGGCAATGGCGCTGATCAGCCCGATGGGGGTGTCCGAGCCGGTGTCGGCGAGGTCCCCGTCCGGGTCCTGCGGCTTGTGGGTGTTGCCCGGGGCCGGGGTGGAGGTGGTCGGGTCCGGCGCCGGGGTCGTGGGCTCCTTCGTGGGGGTGGGGGTGGGCTTGTCGGTCGGTTCATCGGTCGGCGGGTTGGTCGGGTCCGGGCCAGGATCGCTCCCGAGGTCGCCGGCGCCGTTGCCGCCCATGAACGAGGTGGTGGTGTCCCGGTGGGCGGTCTCGTCCCGCACCGAGGTCTTGGTGGTCTTGTCCCGCTGCGGGTGCTGAAGGTTGAATCGGGCCTGGGTGATGTTGCGCTTCTCCGCCTTGGAGAAGTCCACGCCGCCCACGGTGAAGGTGTAGATGGTGCCACCGGAGGGCCACTCATACGTGTATTCGCCCTCAGTGAAGGACTTACGCATCTCCTCCCACACCGTGCGCTTGTCCCAGTCCTTGTTGGGGGCGCGCAGTGGCCACCGGTCGAGGTTGTTGCTGTTGATGATCTTCCGGAAGTCGGTGGGCTGCTTGGCGTCCTGCTGGCGGATCCACTCCGCTGCCACGCGGGCCTTGTAGACGCGGCGCAGGTCGGCGTACTTGGGGTCGTTGTTGACCTTCTCCTGGACCGCGGGGATGATCCACCGCTTCATCAGGCGGACGCTGTATTCCTTTTCCGCCCTGGTCAGCTTCTTGTCGCAGCGCTCCCCAGGTACCGGGGTGGTGAAGTCCATCGGCGCGTGGTTGACCTTGAGTGGCGCGTCGAGGATGTAGATACCGCCGTCCTGCTCGCGGACCTGGGCGCGGTCCGGGACGATCCAGTTACGGCCCGGACCCCAGCACGGAACGCCGTCGACCTTCGGGGCCGCGGCCATGAACTCCCGGCCCGGGGACTTCTTCGGGTTCAGGGCACGGGACCAGTCCCGCTTCATCTCCATGTCCGCTTCCAGCAAGATGCGACCGGCATCGGTCTCACCGAACGCCTTGTCCATGATCTTGTCGGGCTGGTCGGGGTTGAGGTTCACCCACATGCGGTCCGGGGACAAAGCGAGCCACGTGAAGAGCGCGTCCGAGGACATTTGAAGCTTCGCCTGCCCGCCGTAGCCCGGCTTTTCGTCCGGGTCGGGCATGTAGTCGGCCTTGAAGCTGTAGTCGATGCCCTTGCCCTTGGCGGGGTTGCCTACGTACTGGAGTTCCAGGGTGGAGAAGTCCACGCCGCCCGGCCCGCGTCCGCCGGGGAACGCCCCTCGGGTGCCCGCGTTCTTCGCGGCCTCCTGGAGACGGCGGGCGTCGTTCGGCGTCGGCCCGGAGTTGCGGGCAGCGGAGTTGATCGGGCCCCGGCCGCCCTTGTTCGGGTCCGGGTTCAGGATCGGGTCGTACTTGGTGTAGACGTTCGGCTTGCCGATCTGCGCCCGGCCGGTGGAACGGTGCTCACGCACACGCACCTGGGTTCGATTGGTGCCGCGTTCCTTCTTCAGCTCGTCATCGAGAGCCTTGGTGGCGTCCTTGGTGACGTCTTCGGTTTTCATGCCAGTGACGTACGTCAGCCGGTGGTTGCGGTATTTTGGATCGCGCAGGATGGTGCGTTCGGCCTTGTGCTGATCGGGCCGGTGCTCACCGGTGGACTTGAACTCGGCGAACTCCTTGTTGCGGGTGTTGTAGGCGTCGAAGTCGCGTACGACCCACTTCCCGGTGGCGGGGTCCTTGACGCGGACCTTGACCTGGCACAGCCAGTCGGGGCCGACGAGGTTGAAGTCCTTGACGACCTTTGCTTCGAACCTGTTGCCGCGGGCGTTGATGACCTGGTTGCCGATGTACTTCACATCGCGCCAGGTCTTCCAGTCCGTGGTGGGCCTGGAGCCGGAGAGCTGCCGGTTGTAGCGGGCGTAGATCGCCATCGCCTTGTCGGCGGGGTTGCCGGACTTCTTGAACGCCGCGTCCCACTTCTTGACGTCCGCGTCGGTGTCCCCCGCCTTTTGCTTCTGGGCGTCGGTGGGGGCCTTGAGGTCGTCGTAGGCGGCGTTGGGGTTGGCGTAGTCGTAGGCGGTCTCCGCGCCGGCGGCGATCTCGGAGAACTGACTGGAGCCGGGGATCTGCCCGTTGCCGTTGATCTCCTTGCCCAGCCACTTCTTGTCGCAGCGTGTGCCGCCGATGATCTCGGCGGACGCGTCGGTGACAGGAAGGCCGGGAAGGCCGGTTAAGGTGACCGCGCAGGCCGCCGCGGCGGCCACAGTCAGACGCGCCCATATACGGCGCCGTCTGTGTTGGGGTGGTGCTATCGCGGAACTCACTCCTGCATCTTTCCCTCGGTCGGTGGGGGCAGTTGAGGGGTGCGGTGAGGGCTTGCGGCGCGTCGAGCCCCCGTGACAACAGCGCCGCGGGCACCACACTAGAGCCTCAACTCCCTGCGCGCGCAGGGGATATGAAGGTGTCGACACGTCCCCCTCGCCGGGTGTGGTCCGGTGTACGCCTGCCGCGCCCGGTGCCTAAAGTGGTGGGCATGCCCTCTGCAGACGAAGCGATACCGCAGCCCGCGCAGCAGCTCGACGCTTGGCTCCACGACCGCGCAGGGTTCTTCGAAGCCTGGCGTGAGGAGACCGGCTGCCCGCAGAGCTGGGACTTCAGTGAGGAATCCCTCGACGTCCTCGAAACGCTCGTGCGTGAGCGGTTCAGCGAGGACGTAGAGGTCAGAACGGCCAAGACCAGCAGCTTCGTCCAGGGGGCCGTCTGGTATGTGGGCGAAACCGTACGGCGCAACCGCACCGCTTTCTGGGTGTTCGATCCCCGCCACCTGGCGCCCGAAGGCCCAGCTCCTGCCCTGTTCGAAGGCACCCGAGGGCAGCAGGACACCCCTTCCCTTAGCGGATGGGTCCGCGGGGGCGGCGACGGCGGCATCTACCCGCTCGGGGCGCTGGTGGAACTGTTCTGGGACGAAGACGACGCAGGCGAGCCCATCGAACCGCACCTGAGAGACATCCTCGACTGCTTCGACTGATGAAACGGCCCCGCTCAAGATTGCGGGGATAAACGCCGGCACCGAACCCCAATCCACGCTCATGCCGAAAGTGACCCGCACCGTTAGCGAGCTTCGGGTACGTCGCGTTCGTCGTGGACGTGTTCTCCAGAGCGATCATCGGCTGGGCCGCAGCCATCAGGAAGCGAGCCAAGCTCGTCCTCGATGCACTGGACATGGCCTTGGCGTCGCGACAGGGCCAGAACTTCCGCCGGACAAGGGCTCATTCACCATTCGGATGCGGGCAGTCAGTACACGTCCTTCGCATTCACCGCCCACCTCCTCGACGCCGACATCGACGCCTCGATCGGCACCGTCGGCGACGCCCTGGACAAGACGCTCATGGAGTCCCAGATCGGCCTCTACAAACCGGAGATGATCAAGCCTCGCAAGCCCTGGCACGGCCTCGCCGAGGTCGAACTCGCCACCGCGGAATGGGTCGACTGGTTCAACAACCGGCGCCGCCGCACCGCCATCGGCGACATCCCGCCCCACGAACACGAAACCAATTACTACGCTCAACACCAGACCCAACCGGCGGCTCGAGTCAACGCATAGAGCCTCCACCGATCCCGGAGCGGTTCAGTTGGGGAGCAGCCGGTTTCGGTGGTCGGTTTGAGCTGGTGGTGCCGGTCGCTCGCAGTCGGTAGGGGCGGGTGTGCCATGTCCAGCCGTGCTGCAGGATGAGCGCTGCCAGGTCCATGGAATCGAGCGGTATGGACCCGATCGCGGCGTGTACTTGGGGCCAGGTGAGTTCTTCGTGCTCGGTCAGGGCGGTGCTGAGTGCTGCTTCCAGTCGTGGATCGGTCGAGCGGTTTTCGAGATGTTTGCGGGTGCGGGCGCCGTCGGTCGTCAGCAGGCCCCATCCTCTTTCGCGGCAGAATTCTTCCATTGCCCAGTATTTGGCTATGTTGATGGCGATGGCCATCTCGTATACGGGTTTGACCTCGATGAGGAGACAGCGTCCGTCAGTGGTGGCCACGAGCAGGTCCGGGTAGTAGGTGTACTGCTTGCCTGCGAACTGGTAGCTGATGTCGAGGGGTTGTTCCTGGTAGTACTCGACCTGCTGGGCGAAGCTGAGGAGTTGGATCACCTGCCGCTCTATGCGTGACTCGTAGGCCACGTCCCGGTTCAGTTTGGGGCAGTACCAGGTTCCCGAGTATTCATCGTCTTTGTTCGCATCACGGAGCGTGTTCAATTCCCCTGGTGCCGGAGGACGTTGTTGTGGTGGCTCGAACCAAGTGACGTCCTCAGCCAGGGCCGCCCAGCGTTGTGTGGCGCGGTCTACGCGTCCCTGCCTCGCGGCTTCACGGCGGGCGGCGGCGTCTCGCTGCTTACGTACGGTCGTGACTTCGGCCCCAAGATTGTCTGCGTGTTCTTTGGGGGCGCCGGCTAAGCGGGCAAGCAGCGGAACTGCGTATCTCGGATCCAGAGCAGGCAGGAGGATCTCGGCCAGGTCGAAGAGGTGTTCGCCGCTTGAGGGCTCTGTGTCTGATGGAGTGACTTCGATGCCGCTCAGTTCTGCGAGTAGCGTGCGAAGCCTCCGGGAGGCTGGTGCCCGCGACCTGGCCATGTACCGGAGCGCTCGCTCCTGCAGTTGGCGGGCCCGTTCTCCGGTTCTTCCAAGGGCCTCGCCTACCTGTCGGAGTGTTTGCGCCGGCTGGTCATGTTGGCCCAGGCGGCGGGACATGACCTCCCGATGCCGCTCGGAGGGGATTTCTGCTACAGCCGCGGCGACGAGTTCCCGCAGGATCAGCACTGTGTTGGCGTCATGCTCGGTGAACGCGCTCCAGTCGGCTGGCAGGTCCGAGGCACCGGGGCACAGGGACTCCAGCAACCAGTCATCCAGCAGCAATCGGGCGTCCTTCTGCCACAGGCGCTCGGCGGTTGCCCGCCGCACGGGCGCGGCCACGGCGGCGAGGTCTTGCGCTGCGTGCCGGGTGCGGAATGCTTCACGCCTCTCGGGGCCTAGTGTGTGGCCGGTCGTTTTTTGCCAGTCGTTTAGTACCTCGTCCACTGCGGCGGCGGTGGGCGAGGTACTGGAGGTGCGCCAGCGGTTATGCCTGCGCCGTTGGTGTCGTTCGTGGAGGCGTTCGTCGCGCACATTCCGCCACGCGTATGTGGGGTCGTCAGCAAGCCGGACTCGTAGCCATTCCAGCGGATCGTTGTCGTCCGCAGCGGCTGGCAGAACGAACTGTTCCAGCCGGTAGCGGATGGAGGCAGGAGAGCGGCCGTGTCTGTCTGCGAGCTGCTGCTGGTCCAACCCCTCGCGTACGCCGTCGACGAGCGCGGCGTCCTCTGCCTCGCTCCAGCCACGGCCATGGCGTGATTCCGGCGTCCCATCCAACACGCTCTCTCCTCATCGCTCCTGCACTACGCGGAAGCAGTATGCCCGCCGGGTCTGACACCTACTGTGGTGAGCGTCGCGTGCAGGGGCCGCTCTCCAGGCTCGCCCCGCAGGGTGCCTGTGCACAGGTCTACAGGCTCGATGCGGCGGTGGGACGTCTGCGCGCCTGGACGGCCGGTCCTTGCACCGCTGTGGAGGCCGAGCTTCTTTCATCCTCGACCACAGAAATGGTGGTTGAGAAAAACTGCTAGAGATGCACCTATCCCCTGGTAGCTTCCGCCGGCGAGACGATCGCGTCGCAGGCGTCGGCGATGCCGGACTCACTGAAGGCGGTGCAGTCGCCCAGCTCAACGTGGCACCCGACAACGAGTTGTTGGCCGTATGCCGCTACACCCGGGGCCCCCTTCGAACCAACGGACAGCGCCGGAATGATGCCGCGTCTCACGGTTATGATCTCTCGCTTGCTCGGGGATCGTGGTCCACACCCCGCAGAGAATTCGAACATGCGATCCATTATTCGGGGGCCTTCGTCGCGCGAACGACCCAGCTGATTGTCCTGTGACAACACACCTTGAGCGCGTGCCATCGAAGTTTGATGACGCCGGCCCAGCGCCGCCGCATCGCGCGTCGCTGATGAGCCGCGGCGCAGATGGTTGCGGCGTAGACCGTCAAGGGTGCACGGGAATGTCAGCCGATAGCCGCGACCTGCGGCGCCGCAATCACCCGACTCGGCGGTACATGATCCGAGATCGACTCTCGAAAGCACACACCAGGGTGCGCGCACTGCAAGTCCCGGAGGGCGGAGGGGTGGCGCTGCCCCGGAAGCTGCTGGTCATCGCGGACGTGGCCAGACACGATCTCGCCGATGTGGCAAGGCGTCTGGAGCGGTTCACCGGAGACCTCGACAAGGGGCGATTCCCCGATCCGATGAGGAACCAGAGCCTGCGCGCGAGAGGGGACGTTGCTCATGGAGGGACAGATCGATCAGCGGACGGTGCTGCTCTTACTCGTCGGCGGAGGCTCCGTGTATGTGGCCTTCGAACACCCGTCATTCGGCACCGCCCTCTTGGTCGGTGTCGGCGTCGTGACGCTGCTGCATCTCCTGATGAAGGACCGGTGATGGTGCCCGCCTCTACTCAGACTTCGATGGCACAAGCTCAAGGTGCGTTGCCACGGGACACTGATGGCCGGATTTTCGCTGAGCAAGCTGCTGCCGCAGAAGGTTGACGAGAACGAAAGATATGCGCTGTTGCCTGCGTCGGCGTCGAACGTAGCGATCAGCACCGCCCGCCAGCGAACAACGCCAACGAATCCCCGTAAGCAATCCGACCGAGGGTACATACCTAATCAAGAACGGCAAGACCGGCCTGTACACGGCGGCCAGGGACGACAGTAAGCAGCCCAGCGCCCACATCGAGCAGCGGAAGTTAAAGACCCCGCGATACCGGACATTCTGCTTGGTGAAAAGCCGCACGCGCGGTCAGGCACGCATTCGACGCCGCAACGCCCACAATGTACAGACCCTGAACCTACAGGTCAGCGGCCCTTTTCCTCAGGTTCAAGGATCGCGACGCACTCCAGGAATACCCGAACCCGGCAGCGGCGCACACCCGCCTCGACGAAGCGATTCAGGTGGAGGGTCTGCACCGTCGCGCGGTGCCACACACCATCTGCTGTAACCGGCCTCCTCGATCAGCGTGTCGTAATCCCGCGAGCCTGACTCCGGTACAGGGTCAGCCAGAAGGTCGACCCACTCTCCGGACGTGGTGAGGAGCTTCCTGGGAACTTTCGTCATGCTGGTGCACCATCGGGTTGGTCAGGACACGGCGGCGGAACCGGTACTGCGCCCCGCCGGGTGTCGGGCGGATGCCTCGCGCAATCAGGCAGATACAGGGTCCGATTCGGGGCTGCGCGTACAAAGGTGGCCTGCCGGGCAGGCCTCGCAGCCGCGGTGTTCGAGCCACTTCGTCGCCTTGACCGCAGCAAACAGTGCGTGGGCCCGGGCCGTGCCCCCAGTGCCGGCAAACCGCCCGAACTCCAAGGCATCGGGCTCTTCAAGACGCGCTGCTTTGGCGCGCATGTACATCAGGGCAGCGAATTCGTCCGCGGCCAAGTCCGCCTGGGCCCCGTTGGGTACGCATACCCGGGGCACAGCCTGCGCCGCCGCGTCTCCCTCGAGAATCCACTCGTCGCCGGGGCTCTCCGGGCGCTTGGCTACGATACGGACAAACGTGTGCTCCTCGTGCTGCACCGTCAGCAGGGCGCCGACCGCGTGCAGCCGGTGCAGGCTGGCCCGGACATCGTCGCCGTCAGCACCGAGCGCGGCGCCAGCCTGATCCAAGGGGATGATGTCGCCACCGTCGGGGCCGGTCAGGATACCGAGCGCGCCGACATCGATGGCGATGTCCAGCATCACGGCAGCCTCAGGCAGCTGCTGACCGCCGTAGTACGGCGCAATCCGCCTGAGCCGTTTCATCAGATCCACGGCGTCGTCCGACAGTCCTTGCTCCGGCAGCGCGGTGGGCTCATCGGCGCGGACATGGAACCAGGTGGTGTAGAGCTCCCCCGGGGGCTGCAACTGCCGAAGTGTGTAGGTGGCTTGCCCGCGCTGTCGCCGCGGCTTGTTGGGCTTGGACCGTCCCATCCGTGCTGCTCCGTTCCTCACGGTGGCCGCTGCTTCTCCAACGCGACTATGGGTTCTCGGTCGCGGTCACGTCGGAGTACGCCACCCGCTCAGACGACAGCTCCCTCACCCTGCCGGTCCCGAATTCAGGTCCGTTGTCCAGCAACGGCCTCGGTCCCAGGAATCAGTCCCACGGTCGCGCACAGCACCGACGACGTCGAACACCTCGCTCGATGGCCCACCACGCCCGGGCCGAACTCGGCCGCTAGCTCAAGGCCCAGGCCAGCGACCAGCCAGCGGCCCCGCTCCACGTGGCCGCCCTCGCCTGGACACTCAAACGCCACCAGAACAGCGGGCCTGAGCGGAACACATGAGTCCGTCGGCACCACATGACGGGCCCGCTTACATCTGCCATGGGCAGAACACCACCGGCAGCACACCATTACTTGCCAGCATGACCGGATGGACAACATGACCTAGGGGCCGTTGGGAGGCGTTGGCCTGTTGGGCCTGTTGCCCGAAGAGCTCTCGCGCGCCCTGACCGGCCGCAGCAGCCGTCCTGAGCAGACCTCAGGAGCGGATGGCGCGGGCGAGGACGGCCTCGACGTCGGACCGGTTGAGCAGTTCGTTGCGCAGGACGGCCTGGATCAGTAGGCCGCACAGCAGTCCGCCGAGCATCCGGCCGGTCAACGCGTCGGTGCGCTTCTCAAGGACCTGGGCCACGGCGTCGTCCCAGTCGACGGCGGCTTTGCGCAGGGCCGGGCGGTGCAGTGCGAGGGCGTAGAGGTTGTACTCCGCCATGGTGTCCTCGCGGTTCTCCCCGATCGATCGGAGTACGAAGTCCGCGAGGGCCTCGGCGAGGTCAGCGTCGGGCGGCAGTACCTGCTCCCACTCCCGAAGCGCCGCGATCGACCGTTCGGCCGCCTTGTCGAAAGCGGCCGCGACGAGGGCGTCCAGCGTGGAGAAGTGGTATGTCGTCGACCCCAGCGGCACCTGTGCGGCCGCCGCGACCCGCCGGTGCGAGAGCGCGGTGATCCCCTCCTCGGCGACGAGGGAGATCGCGGCGTCCGCGATCCGGTCCCGCCGCCCGTGATCGGTCGGCCCCCGCTGCCGCCTTTTGGCTTCTGACCTGCGTTGATCCACGGTGCCAGGCTACCTGATCCACGCCGCCGGGCTGACATATCAAGTTCAAATCACTGCCATATCAGATGTGGACGACGGTACATAATTTGTGTACGGTCGTCCGCAACTTAAACCCCGACCAGAGGACGTCTGGACATGCACGACCTCTTCATCGACGGGCAGTGGGTCGCCTCGGCCGCCCCCACGCCCGGCCGCGCCGTCGTGAACCCCTTCGACGGCAGCGAACTGACCACGGTCTCCGAGGCCACCGAGACCGATGTCGACGCGGCGGTGGCGGCCGCGCGCAAGGCGTTCGACGGCGGCCCGTGGCGGCAGACCCCGGCCCGCGAGCGCGGCGAGCTGCTGCGCACCGTGGCAGATCTGCTGCAGCGCGACCGCGAGGAGATCGCCCGTACCGAGAGCCTCGACACCGGCAAGTCGCTGGCCGAGGGCCGCATCGACGTCGACGACGTCACCGGCGTGTTCCGCTACTACGCGAACCTCGCGGACGCCGACGCCGGACGAATCGTCGACACCGGCGACGCCGGCGTCGTCAGCCGCGTGGTGTACGAGCCGGTCGGCGTCTGCGCGCTGATCGCGCCGTGGAACTACCCGCTCCTTCAGATGTCGTGGAAGCTCGCTCCCGCGCTGGCCGCGGGCAACTCCGTGGTCCTGAAGCCCAGTGAGGTCACCCCGCTGACCACGATCCACCTGGTCAAGCTGCTCGCCGAGGCCGGTGTGCCGTCGGGCGTGGTCAACCTGGTCCTCGGCGGCGGCCCGGTCGTCGGCTCCGCGATGGTGGCGCACCGAGGCGTCGACCTCGTGTCCTTCACCGGCGGCCTGACCACCGGTCAGCGGGTCCTTGAGCTCGCCGCGCCGGGCATCAAGCGAGTCGCTCTTGAGCTGGGCGGCAAGAACCCCAACGTCGTCTTCGCCGACGCCGACTTCGACACGAGCGTCGACTACGCGCTTGCCGCCGCGTTCTTCCACAGCGGCCAGGTCTGCTCCGCGGGTTCACGTCTGATCGTGCAGGACGAGGTCTACGACGCGTTCGTCGCCGAACTGGCCCGCCGCGCCGACGCGATCCGGCTGGGCAACGGCCTGGACGAAGAAACCGAGTGCGGACCGCTGGTGTCGGCCGAGCACCGGGAGAAGGTCGAGCGCTACATCGCGACCGCCAAGTCCGAGGGCGCGCGCCTGGTGGCCGGTGGCCACCGGCCACACGAAGGGGAGCTGGCTCAGGGCTACTTCCTGCGGCCCACGGTCTTCGCCGACTGCACCCGGGACATGACGATCGTGCGCGAGGAGGTCTTCGGCCCGGTCGTCTCGGTCGAGCGGTTCGGCACCGAGGACGAGGCCATCGCGCTGGCCAACGACACCGAGTACGGCCTCGCGGGCGCGGTGTGGACGTCCGACGCCTCGCGCGCCCAGCGGGTCGCGAACGCGCTGCGGCACGGCACGGTGTGGATCAACGACTTCCACCCCTACGTCCCGCAGGCGGAGTGGGGCGGCTTCGGCAAGTCCGGGATCGGCCGCGAGCTCGGGCCTTCCGGCCTTGACGAGTACCGCGAGGCCAAGCACGTCTACCACAACATCAACCCCGAGCCGATGCGCTGGTTCTCTGGAGGTAAGCAGCAGTGAGTAACGAAACCTACGACTACGTCATCGTCGGCGGCGGCTCCGCGGGCTGCGTGCTCGCCAACCGGCTCTCGGCCGACCCGGCCACGAAGGTCCTCGTCCTTGAGGCCGGCCGCAAGGACTGGCTCTGGGACATCTTCGTCCACATGCCGGCCGCGCTGACCATGGTCATCGGCAACCCGCTGTACGACTGGCGCTACGAGTCCGAGCCCGAGCCGTTCATGGACGGGCGGCGCGTGTACCACGGGCGCGGCAAGGTACTCGGCGGCTCCAGCTCCATCAACGGCATGATCTTCCAGCGCGGCAACCCCCTCGACCTGGAGCGCTGGGCGTCCGACCCGGGCATGGAGACCTGGGACTACGCGCACTGCCTGCCGTACTTCAAGAAGATGGAGCACTGCGAGGCGGGCGCGGACGAGTGGCGCGGCCAGGACGGGCCGCTGTGGCTGGAACGCGGCCCGGCCGAAAACCCGCTGTTCGGCGCGTTCCTCGACGCCGCGAAGCAGGCGGGCTACCCGCTCACCTCCGACGTCAACGGCCACCAGCAGGAAGGCTTCGCGCGCTTCGACCGCAACATCAAGAACGGCCGCCGCTGGTCGTCGGCCCGCGCCTACTACCACCCGGTGAAGAAGCGCCCGAACCTCACGCTGAAGACCCTCGCGCACGTCACCAAGGTGAACTTCGAGGGCAAACGCGCGGTCGGCGTCCAGTACCGCCAAGGCGGCGTCACCCGCTCCGTCCGCGCGGGCGAGGTCATCCTCTCCGGCGGCGCGATCAACACCCCGCAGCTGCTGCAGCTGTCCGGTGTGGGCAACCCGGACGACCTCACCCCGCTGGGCATCGACATGGTGCACGCGCTGCCCGGCGTCGGCGAGAACCTGCAGGATCACCTTGAGGCGTACGTGCAGCACGCCTGCACCAAGCCGATCTCGTTCAACCCGGCGCTCAAGATGAGCAACCGGCCCAAGGTCGGCCTGCAGTGGATGTTCGGCCGCCGGGGCCCGGCCGCGACGAACCACTTCGAGGCGGGCGGGTTCGTCCGCGGCAACGACGAAGTCGACTACCCGAACCTGATGTTCCACTTCCTGCCGATCGCGGTGCGCTACGACGGCACCCCGGTCGACGCCGACCACGGCTACCAGGTGCACATCGGGCCGATGTACTCCGACGTCCGGGGCGACGTGAAGATCAAGTCCGCGGACCCGAAGCACAAGCCGGCGCTGCGCTTCAACTACCTGTCCACGGAGAACGACCGCCGGGAGTGGGTAGAGGCGATCAACGTGGCGCGGGAGATCCTTTCGCAGTCCGCGCTCGACGCGTTCAACGGCGGCGAACTCTCCCCCGGTCCAGACGTCCAGACCGACGAGGAGATCCTCAGGTGGGTCGCCCGCGACGCCGAGACGGCTTACCACCCGTCGTGCACCGCGCGCATGGGCATCGACGACATGTCCGTCGTGGACCCGACATCGATGCGCGTGCACGGCCTCAAAGGCCTGCGCGTCGTGGACGCGTCGGCGATGCCGTATCTGACCAACGGCAATATCTACGCCCCCGTGATGATGCTCGCCGAGAAGTCCGCCGACCTCATCCTCGGCAACACCCCCCTGCCCCCCACGACCACGGAGTTCTACCAGCACCGCGACCAGAGAAGGTGATCGGCGTGGCCACCACGCAAGAACCAACGCAACGCGAAGAGGTAGCAGAAGCAACACCACACGACAAGGCCGCGGCACCGGCACCGGCGCCCAACCGGTCGCCGGGCCGGATCAACCCGGTGGTGTTCTTCGGGTCGTCGGCGCTGATCCTGGCGCTGTCGATCTGGGCGATCATCACCCCGGACGGCGCGTCCGCCGCCATCGGCACGGCAGTTGGCTGGATCGCTCGGGGCTTCGGCTGGTACTACTTCCTGGCCGCCACGCTGATCCTGGTCTTCGTGGTGTTCATCGCCGCGTCGCGGCACGGCAAGGTCAAGCTCGGACCGCAGCACTCCAAGCCGGACTACAGCCTCTTCGCGTGGACTTCGATGCTGTTCGCCGCGGGCATCGGGATCGACCTGATGTTCTTCTCGGTCGCCGAGCCCGTCACCCAGTACCTCGCGCCGCCGTCCGGTGACCCCGGCACGGTCGAGGCCGCGCGGCAGGCGATCGTGTGGACGCTGTTCCACTACGGCGTCACCGGCTGGGCGATGTACGCGCTCATGGGCATGGTGCTTGGCTACTTCGCGTTCCGGTACCGGCTGCCGCTGTCGATCCGCTCCGCGCTGTACCCCATCTTCGGCAAGCGGATCCACGGCGCGATCGGTGACGCCGTCGACCTGGCCGCCGTCATCGGCACGATCTTCGGGATCGCGGTGTCCCTGGGCATCGGCGTCGTACAGCTGAACTTCGGTCTTAACGTCCTGTTCGGAGTGCCGGTAGGGACCTCCGCGCAGATCGCGCTGATCGCCGTCGCCGTCGTGATGTCCACCGCGTCGGCCGTCGCCGGGGTGGACAAGGGCATCCGGCGCCTCTCGGAACTCAACGTGGTGCTCGCCATCGTACTGATGCTCTACGTGGCGTTCTTCGAGAACCCGATCCGGCTGCTGAACGCCCTCGTCCTCAACGTCGGCGACTACGTCAGCCGCTTGCCCGGCATGACCCTGAACACCTTCGCCTACGACCCGCCGACCGACTGGCTGAACAACTGGACGCTGTTCTTCTGGGCGTGGTGGATCGCCTGGGCGCCGTTCGTCGGGCTGTTCCTGGCGCGAATCTCGCGCGGACGGACCATCCGGCAGTTCGTGTCGGCCACGCTGGTGCTGCCGTTCCTGTTCACGCTGACGTTCCTGTCGATCTTCGGCAACGCCGCGATCAGCACCGTCCAGAGCGGCAACAGCGCATTCGGCGAGACCACGATGAACGCCCCCGAGGAAGGGTTCTACACACTCCTCGCCCAGTACCCGGGCGTGACGTTCAGCGCGGGCCTGGCGACGTTCGTCGGGCTGCTGTTCTACGTGACGTCGGCCGACTCGGGCGCGCTGGTGATGGGGAACTTCACGACGCGGCTTGCGTCGCCGACGACCGACTCCTCCCGCTGGGTGCGGATCTACTGGTCCGCGGCGACCGGGCTGCTGACCCTGGCCATGCTGCTTGTCGGCGGGCTCGACGCGCTCACCTCGGCGACGATCATCATGGGCCTGCCGTTCTCGTTCGTGATGTTCCTGGTGATGTGGGGCCTCTACCGGGCGCTGCGCGTGGAGCAGTTCCGCGAGGACGCCCTGCGCACCAGCCTGCCGTCATCACTGTCGGAGCGGACGACGAACGAGGCGCGCGGTGTGCATCGCACCTGGCGCCAGCGCCTCGCCCGAACGATGAACTACCCCGGCCAGCGGGCGGCGAGCCGGTTCATCGACGAGGTCGCGCGTCCGGCCTTCGACGACGTAGCCGAGGAACTGCGCGCGCAGGGCATCAACGCGACGGTCAGCGAAGTCGGCGAGGGCAGCGTGGACGGCGTCCGGCTGCCACACCTCGGCCTCACGGTGGCGATGGGCTCCGAGGAACAGTTCCAGTACCGGATCTGGCCGAGCGAGTGCCAGAAGCCGTCGTTCGCGACGCGCTCGGTGAGCCCGGCCGACACCTACGTCCGGTTCGAGGTGTCCCTCACCGAGGGCAGCCAGGGCTACGACGTCATGGGTTACAGCCGCGAGCAGCTCCTCGGCGACATCCTCGACCAGTACGAACGGCACCTGGAGTTCCTCCGGTTGCACCGGGAAAGGGCCAGCCACTCGCTGCTGCCCGACCACGGCCCCGGTGCCGCCGAGGACGCCGCCGTCTGACGCCGTGAATCCCGTTCGGTGCGCGCACTCGCACTTCGCACCGAACATCCGCATCGCGTAGGGGCCGCCCGCAGGGACGGCCCCTACGGGCGTCTTCTGGTGTCGCGGCTGTCATCCACGAGCTAAGACGGCGGTGCCGTCCCCAGGGTCCGGGCACCGCCATGGCCCAGTCCCCCAGGGCCTCCAGAACGTCACGCAGCCCCTCACCGGCAGGGGTGAGCGCGTACTCGACGCGCGGCGGATCTCCGCGTACACCGCCCGGGTCACGATGCCGTGCCGCTCGAACTGACGCAGCCGGCTGGTCAGGGTGTGCGGGCTGATGCCCGGCAGGCCTCGCGTAACTCGGTGAAGCGATGCGGGCCGCGCAGCAGTTCACGCACGATCAGGGTGGCCCACGGCCGTTGAGCAGGGTGAGGAACCGGGCGACACCGCACTCGGGCAGACAGGGACCGGTCATGTTTCTGACGGTAGCTCCATGAGTGCAGTTGATGTAAATGGTGCATCGTATGCACTCATGACGCCATGGCCTACGTGATCCATGGCGCCACCGGCGCCCCAGGTGCCCCCGTACTGGTCGACGGTGAACGCCGGGGGCAGATAGCCGTCGTTCCCGGTCAGCGGGAACCGTGGGTCGATGATGTGCACATGGGCGTCGAAGACGGGTCGTTGAGAGTCGAAGGTGGCGGACCCTGGCCGGTAGCGCGCGACTTCCCCCAGGATCTCTCCCCCCGGCAGCGGAGTGGAGGAACTCGCGGTCGCCAGTGGCCTGCGGCACTGCCACACGTTGTACGCGATGGTCAAACCCACATGCCGCTGGAGCCGCGAGTGGCCGGGCAGCCAGCGCCCGGAGCACGGATTAAGGTGCAGCTGCTGCGTCTCCTCACAGCCCGAACTCACGCTCTGCCACGGATACATGGCGCCGTCACGAACGGCGGCGCGGGCCGCGGCGGCCGGAAGCCGACGGTGGCGGGTACAGGAGCAGGGACCGGGCCACTTCGTCACTGAGTTCAAGGAACCGAGACCGGAACGAGAGTGCCAACGGCCGGTTCGCGTTCCCTGCAGCCGACGCACCGACCGGCACTGCCGTCACCGCCCCGACGTCGATGGATGGGCATGGGATGCGAGTTGCGTGGCGAGCGCCGAGCGCATACTGGTCGGGTTGGCGTTGTAGGCGTCATTGATCACCGCGACGCCGTCTGGGCGTTCGGTGACGGCCATGCGCCAGGGGGATGCGACTCTCGCCGTGCTCAGGCCCTGCGCGATGTCGTGCACAGACAGACCGACGTGGCGGGCCACCGCTGCGGCTGAGAGCGCGTTGTGCACGTAGTGCCTGCCGGTGTACCGCAAGAACACGGGGCACTGCCTTCCGGCGTGCGTAGCGTGAAGCGAGCTCGTGCTTGGTCATCCACGGTGATGTTGGCAGCCCGGACGTCGGCGTGCGGCGAGCTTCCTGTGAACACGACAGGGGCGCGGCTCACGTTGGCCATTGCTCGTACCCCTCGGTCGCCGCTGCCGAGCACAGCCAGGCCGTTCCTTCGGCAACCGGCACTGGACCTATCGGGACCGGAAAAGGCGGGTGGACCGGCGCGAGGTCGTCTGGTTCCTCGCCGCCAACCTGGCGGGGCTGATCGTCACGGCCGTTCCCGTGTACGTCGCGCACGAGCTTCTCGGACTCAGTTCGCCGTTGAGCGACAACGTGGCACGGCTGTTCGGGTGGTCGGCGGCTACCCTGCTGCGCTTCACCGCCTACCGGAATCTCGTCTTCGTCCCCACCCGAGAGGACTCCACCCTCGTGCCCAGCATCACCGGACGGTGGGCCATGACGCTCCGTCATTGCCGGTACTGGCCGTGGTTCCTCGCGGCGGCCGCGGCGGTCCGCGGCTACGCCGTGTCCGTGGTGTTCTACCCCGGATTCCTCAGCAACGACAGCGCCGATCAGCTGGCGCAAGCGAAGGGCCTCAAGCCGGTCACCGACTGGCACCCGCCGGTGATGGCACTGCTGTGGCGGACCCTCATCGCCACCACTGGGACGCACGCGGCGATGGCCGCGCTGCAGGCTGCGGCGCTGTGGGGGACGCTGTGGGTCCTCGCCGTCGTCGTCTGGAAGCGCACCGGCAGCCGACCCCTGTCGCTGCTGGTACTCGCGATCGGCCTTGCACCTCACATCACGACCTTCACGGGTGTGGTGTGGAAGGACACGCACATGGCCTACGTGCTGCTCGCGGCGTGCGCGGTCGCGTTCCTCGCGCGCGAGCTGCCCGCGGGCCGCGACCGCAACCGATGGGTCTTGCTGGCGCTGGGAGTCTTGTTCCTCGCCTACGCGATCCTGGTCCGGAAGAACAGCTTCCCGGCTGCGGCCGCGGTCTTTGTTCTCCTCGTCCTCGCCATCTGGCCGAAACCCGGCCGCCGCCGCTGGCTCATCGCCGTCTGCTCGTTGCTTGCGATCACGGCCGTGGGCAGCCTGATCGTGTCCTCAGCCACCCATCCGGTCGCCGCCCGGCAGTACGCGCAGATCCCGCTCGACGACGTGGTCCATGTGCTCACGCCGGAGCAGGTGCGCATCGCGGCTGAGAAGGCAGGCGCGAATCCGGAGTTCCGCGATGCCCTCGTCGCCACCGCCCAGAAGTGCCAGGAGCGGGACATTCCCGCGGACGCCTTCTTCGCCTGCTACCCGGGCGCCCCCGGCGACCGGCCCATCGGGCCGCCGATCCCCGCCGACTACGCCGAAGTGCTGGTGAAGATGTGGGTGCAGCAGATGCCGCAGCACGCGGCCGACTACGCCGCGTACCGCACCCGGGTCTTTGCCAGGTTCCTCTTCCAGAGCAACCTGCCCTACTTCGATGCCAGTTGGCACAACTCGCCGGAGAACGTCAAGGTGGACCCGGCACTCAACGCCACCCTCAGGTCCTACGTGACCGGCTTCGTCCGGGACGTTCCGGTGCTCTTCCAGGGCTGGTTCTGGCTGGCGGTGGCCTTGGTCCTGATGCTGCGGCGCCGCTGGAGCGGTCCCTGGTCTCGTGAGCTGCGCCTCCTCGGTGCCAGCTCCGTGCTGTATCTCGCCACCTATCTGCCCACCGCACCCGAGTCGAACTATCGGTACATGTACTGGCCCGCGCTCGCCTGCACCCTCGCGGTGATCCTGATCGCGTCTTCCCACGTGCTGCGCCGCCGCGCGGCCCGGGCCGCCGAGGAGGCTGAGGAGAAGGAGGCGGCGACGCGGGCTGACGAGCGACCGGCCGCTCCGCGTCCCGAGCATGAGACGCCCACGCCGTGCACCACAGCTTGACTGCAGCGGCTGCGACGACGCCCCGACGGCGGCGGTCGCCACGTGCCGCATGGGCCCCACACCGGAAGAGATGTGAGGATACGTCTATGAGCAACGTTTTCTTCGACATCACCATTAACGACGAGCCCGCAGGGCGCATCGTCTTCAAGCTGTACGACGACGTGGTTCCCAAGACCGCCAAGAACTTCCGTGAGCTCGCCACGGGCGTGCACGGCTACGGCTACGAGGGCTCCGGCTTCCACCGGGTCATCCCTGACTTCATGCTCCAAGGGGGCGACTTCACCCGGGGCGACGGCACTGGCGGCAAGAGCATCTACGGCGAGAAGTTCGCCGACGAGAACTTTAAGCTGAAGCACACCAAGCCGGGGCAGCTGTCCATGGCCAACGCCGGCCCGAACACGAACGGCTCGCAGTTCTTCATCACCACAATCGTCACCGACTGGCTGGACGGCAAGCACGTCGTCTTCGGTGAGGTCGTTGAGGGCATCGACGTCGTCAAGGCCATCGAGGCCGAGGGCTCTCGCAGCGGTAAGACCAAGTCGGCCATCAAGATCGCGAGGTCCGGCGTCGTCGACGGCCAGTAACTGGGTAACACCCGCGCCAGCTCCTGCTTTCAGCACACGGACCGGCGCGGGTGGCTGGTACCGGTGGCAGCAACCTTTGAGGTGAAGCGGCCTTATGGGCGCAGGGCAGGCCCGGCAGCAGTACCCGCTGACCGAGCCCTTTGAGCATGCCCAGGCAGCGGCCTGGGCGCTGCGGCTCACGGGCTAGATCACGCTGGACGCTCAGAGGGAGGGGGGTCTGCTGTCACCGCCGCGGCGGCGGTCGCGGAGGATGTTGCCGAGCAGATTTCTCGGCGTCGATGGGTCAGATGAGGTAATCCTCAGCGCCGGAACCGGCGCGCACGGTGTCCAGGGTGAAGCAGTGGAATCCGCCGCTGAACAGGCGACGGTGGCGGTGACGTACGGGGATGACGGTGAAGCCGTGTTTCTCCAGGGTTCTGACGAGGCGTGGTGCTTCCGAGTTGGCGATGACTGTGCTCTCGTCGATCGACAGGACGTTCATGTCGATGTACAGGCTGGTGAGGGTCAAGTCCTCCGGGCCGTAGATGAGGAACTCCAGTGGGTCCGGCTCCGGGACGTAGATGTGGTCCCACCGACGTAGTGGGGATTCACGGAACTGCGGCCAGAGCCGTTCGGGTTCTTCCTGGCGGACAGTGATGCGGCTCCGACGGTCAAAGACGCGGTACGCGACGTGTTCGGACTGATCGCAAAGATCGATTTCTAGGCCAGCTGTCGGGCGCGGGTGAGGTGACCGTTGCCCTGGCTGTCACCCCTGCGCCCAGCAGCCTTACCAACCAACTGCAGCGTTCACGCAGGACCCGGGCGGCTTCGAGCCCGGCCGGCCCGCCGCCGACGATCACCGCCTTCCGGCGGCGGCCAATAGCCGGGGTGACGAAGTGGGGTATCTGGAGTTCGCGTCCGGTGGCCGGGTTGTGGATGCACTTGGTGCCCCCGGAGCCGTAGATCGCGTCCAGGCAGTAACTCGCCCCGGCACAGGGCCGGATGGGGTCCGCCTGCCCGGCGGTGAAGTCGATGCCGCCCAGGTCACCGTCCCGGCAACGCACGTCGACTAACTCACGATTCCGTCTAACTCACGATTCCGTCCATACAGACCTTGACACACCGTCCGAACCGGGCACAGAGTCATGGCGCATCGTAGATGAAGTTCCACAATACGAAACACCTCGCAGACCGTTCCGGCTTCCGCCCGACGACAGGAGCACCTCATGATTCGCATCAGATGCCATGCGTGCGACCCGCTCGTCGCCGGCTGTGTCGCCGCCGCGCTGACCCTGGTCACGGCGTGCAGCGGCAAGACAGCGACGGTGGATTCAGGTTCCGGCGACGACAAGACCATCAGCATCACCGTCACTCCGGGATACGACGAGGGCGTCGCCGCCACGTACCTGTGGAAGGAACTGCTCAGCCAGCGCGGCTACAAGGTTGACATGCATAAACTCGAGGTCGCCGGCAGCTACACCGCCGTGGCGAACAAGCAGCTCGACCTCTACCTGGACGCCTGGCTGCCCACCACCCACCAGCCGTACTGGGAGCGCCTCGGCAGCAAGCTTGAGAAGGTCTCCACCTGGTACGAGCCGGCCGACCTTAACCTGACCGTCCCGAAGTACGTCACGGACGTGAACACCATCGCCGACCTGAAGACCCATGCGTCCAAGTTCGGCAGCCACATCACCGGCATCGAGGCGGGGTCCGGCCTGATGCGGAAGACCCGTACCAGCGCCATGCCCGAGTACGGCCTCGACAAGTTCCAGCTCACCGAGAGCAGCACCTCCGCCATGCTCTCCGAATTGAAGTCCTCGATCGCCTCGGAGAAGCCCATCGTGGTCACCCTGTGGCGGCCCCATTGGGCTTACACCAAGATGGAGCTCAAGGTCCTCAAGGACCCCAAGGGCGCTTACGGCAAGCCGGACAAGATCCAGGCTGTCGCCTCCAAGGGATTCACCGACGAACATCCCGAAGTCGCCAAGTGGCTGAAGAAGTTCAAGCTCACCTCCAATCAGCTGGGCAACCTCGAACTGCTGCTCCAGGAGAAGGGCTCGGGCCAGGAGGAAGAGGCCGCCAAGGAGTGGATCGCCCAGAACGAATCAGTCGTGAACGCCTGGTTCTCATGACGGTCGGCCCTTGCGGGACTTGACCTCTTCGGTCAGCTGCGGGACGACCTCGAAGAGGTCGCCGACCACGCCGTAGTCGACCAGGTCGAAGATCGGGGCCTCGGCGTCCTTGTTGATGGCCACGATGGTCTTCGAGGTCTGCATACCGGCGCGGTGCTGGATCGCACCGGAGATGCCGGAGTCGATGTACAGCTGCGGGGACACGCTCTTACCGGTCTGGCCGACCTGGTTGGAGTGCGGGTACCAACCCGCGTCGACCGCGGCACGCGAGGCGCCCACGGCGGCGCCGAGAGAGTCGGCCAGCGCCTCGATGATCGCGAAGTTCTCCGCGCCGTTGCGGCCTCGACCGGAGCCGAGTTGGGCTTGACGGTGATCACCGGGGTGCCGGCGGTGTTCCGGGACTTGGTGGTGAACGCGGCGGCGAACACCGACTGCGTGGCCACCGGGCCCTCGTCACCGGCCTCCAGGTCGACGGCGTCGGTGATGATGCCGGACTTGATACAGACCGCGAGGCGGGCCGCGATCTCCTTACCCTCCGCGGACGACGGGACCAGGACCGCCCTCGGCTGAACGGCGTCGTACGCGGCCTGCAACGCGTCCACCTTCGGCACCACCAAATTATCGGCGAACTCCGAAGAATCCGCAGTCAGAACGCGAGTCGCACCGTGCTCGGCCAGCACGGCCAGCACGGCCACCGTGTCTGCCGCACCCGCACCCAGAGAAACCGCGACCGGCTCGCCGACTCGACGAGCAAGCGTCAGCAACTCCAGAGTGGGCTTACGGACCGCACCGTCCACATGGTCGACGTAGACGAGAACTTCAGCCATGGGACTTCTCAACTCCCAATGACTCAAACGAACTTCTGGACCGCGAGGAATTCGGCCAGTTCCCTGCCGTCAGCCCCTCGTCCTTCACGATCGTCCCCGCCGTACGAGGGGGGCGTTCGGCGGCCGACTCCCCCACGGTCCACGCGCCCGCGAGACCAACCGCATCCGCCTCGACGCCCAG
This sequence comes from Streptomyces sp. NPDC002851, assembly GCF_053591935.1. Taxonomy (NCBI): domain Bacteria; kingdom Bacillati; phylum Actinomycetota; class Actinomycetes; order Kitasatosporales; family Streptomycetaceae; genus Streptomyces; species Streptomyces sp. NPDC002851. Next base: position 105,649 of record NZ_JBSFUT010000024.1, read on the forward strand.
GTCGCCCAGGTCGCCCAGGTCGCCCAGGTCGAGGGACTCCACCGGCTTCTTCTTCGCCGCCATGATCCCCTTGAAGGACGGGTAACGGGCCTCGCCCGACTGGTCCGTCACCGACACCAGCGCAGGCAGAGCTGCCCCCAACTGCTCGGACGCGGTGTCACCGTCACGACGGCCGCTCACCACACCGTCCTCCACCGACACCTCCGACAGCAGCGTCACCTGCGGCACACCGAGGCGCTCCGCGAGCAGCGCGGGCAGCGCGGGCAGCGCGGGCAGCACACCCATCCCCCGTCGGTGGAGGCCATTCCGCACATCACCAGGTCGTAGCCGACTTGCTCGGCCGCCTTACGCAGCGCGTCCTCGGCATCCTCGGGACCGACGGTCAGCACCGTGACCGAAGTGCCGGTCGCCGGTGACGTCGGGCACGTACTTCACGCACGCAACAATCTTCAGACGCACGCTTGTCTCCTGTTCGTTGCGTCGTCCGTCCCGGTCACCGGGTGGCTGCCCACGGATTCAGGGGGCGTCGGCAGCGTGGCCGCCGGATTGCATGACAACTCGCTGTTCATCGCCGGCCTCACTGGTGTGACGGTGATCCGGCAAGCTCGCTGGCGAGGTGGCTGACCACGTAGCCCCATCGGTGAGCACGATTCGCAGCGGCTAAGTCCAACCGCCAAGCCGCCCGATCGAGCGCCACACAGGCCGCTCTTGCTGCCGACGTATGTGCCGCTTCGTTTCCCAGGACAGTGCGCCACTGCCAAAGGCACGAGTGGCCCGACGGTTCACCTCGGCCTCCACATCGCGGAGATGCGCACCGATCCGTTGTATCCCCCGGTTGCAGTCCCTCAGCCAGAGCAGCCCCACGAGGATGGCTACACCCGCGAGATACAGGTTGGGCTTGTCGACTGACAAACCCCCTGTTGCAAGAATGGCAGCAATCACTCCCGAAAAGCCGAGCACCTGCATCCTTGACGATACTCGCTGCTCTACCTCTGCTCGCAGCGCCTCATACTCCCGCATGAGCAGATCAATGATCTCGGCGTCCCGTTCCCCACCATTTTGCTCGGCCACGGCATCTCCCCGGATCGTCGGCACGTGCAACCGTAGATTCCCAGCGCCTTCGCGGACGAACCTAGCGGCCTGTTGCCGCGCTCTGATCCAAACGGAACGACCTAGACTGCAGAGAACGAGCTATGAGGCTGCGTCAGAACCTCCGCGACGTGGGGCGAGGCGGCGTGGGTGCGGTCGAAAGCATGGACGCCGCCTCACGGTGCGAGTGCGGCCGCGCTACGCGATCAGAGTCGATGTAGCGGAGTCGTGCTGTCGAACGAACCCGAAGTCCCGGTCGCCCGCGCCCGCCCAGGGCGCCCGCACCGTGACGCAGCTGCCGTCGTCGCGCAGCAGCTCGGCGGCGTACCGGATCTTGGTACGCCCGGCCTTGCGGAGGACGACCTCCACCGGGCTGCCGACGCGCTCTCGGGGCCGATTCTCCGGTCAACCTGCCTATTGAGCCCGCGACTTGACGGATCCTACGGTGACGCGGCCGACCTCACCTGTGACTTGACGGACGCTCCGGTCACTTCGCGGTTGTCCGTCTTCTTCTCTTCACTTGATGGGTCCCGGTCAACTGAACGGATTCCTCGTCACCTGACGGATTTTCCGCGGCCACCTGATACATTCCCGGGCCGTTTACGTGCGGTGCCCGTTCCGCGCTGCATGATTTCTCTGGCCGTGGTGGCCCCGCGGGTCATGCGCAAGCGTTCTGCGGATGCCGCGCGGCCCGTTCTTGCTTCGGCGTCCGCGCTTTCCCGGTGCGCCCGGAGTCCTCGCCCATTCGTGACTTGGAGAAATCATTCACGCACCGGGTGCTGCTCGAGATACGGGACGGCCGCGTCGGCGCCCCTTGAGACACCCCTCGGATCTGCTTGCATCTGGCTCTCCCAGCGGCCGTCTCGCGCCAGCGGGCTGAGCGTGCGCGCCCGCTGGTAAGGCACTCCCCGTGCGGTGGGAGCCGGGAAGAGCCGGCAGCAGGTGGTGAGCACGTGTCGCAGGCGACGGCGGGTCTCTGCGCCACCTCCAAGGCCGGACCGTTCAGGCACCACGAACCCCGTCAGGATCTGGCTGACCTGAGGTGTGGAGCAGGACGGGATCGTGCCCCACTGGTCGTTGACCAACTCGACCGCCAGAGCTCAACGGCCAGAGCTCGACCGCCAGAGAAGGCACGGTGTCAACTACAGCCCTGCGGCTGTCCGACCGTTACGGCGCTGCTGGACACCCGCTCGTGCACATGCGCCGACGACCAACAGCGTTCCCCGTGGCAGCCTTTCGCACAGCGGGTGACAGCGTCGCCCGCGGGCGCGGCTGACCGCATCGACCTCATCGGATGCCTGTCGGTCGGAGCCTGCCCACTTCCGAGGCCGTACCGGACACAGCGAGTACGGAGAGCAGGATGAGTGCGCAGGCCGGGCCGAGTACGGTCCAGGGCGCCAACTCCATGTACGGCTGGTTCTCCGACAGAAGGCGGCCCCACTCCGCAGTGGGCGGCTGCTCACCCAGACCGAGGAAGCCGAGGGAGGCCAGCACGAGGACCGTGGTGGGCAGGCGTAGCAGGGCGTTGTGCAGTACGGCGGGCAGTACGGCGGGCAGCAGGTGGCGGCGGAGCAGATGCGCCCGGCCAGCGCCGAGTGAGATGGACGCGAGCATGTGGCCGCTGGCCCGTTCCTGTTCGAGCAGGGCCGCGGCCTGGGCGGCGTAGGGGGTCCAGCCGACCAGACAGACCGCGCACGCGGCACCCCAGGCCGAAGGGCCGGTCACCGCGGTCGTCAGCAGTCCGGCGAGGACGGCCGGCAGCGTCGACACCACTTCGGTCAGGCCCGCGCCCACCTGTGCCGCCATACCGAGCAACAGCCCGGTGACAACGCAGACCACCGTCACCGCGAGGGCCACGCACGCCGTGCGCAGCGCCCCGTGGCCCAGCCGGGCCAGCAGGTCACGACCGAGTGAATCGGTACCCAACGGGTGCGCCGCCGAGGGAGGGAGCAACCGGGCGGCCGATTCCACGTGCAGGGGATCACGCAGCAGACCGGCAATGACCAAGACGACCAGGGCGGCAGCACAGAATCCGGCGACCCAGCGGGTGGAGCGCCCTCGCGGGACGGCTGGCGCGTGCAGGGCGGGCAGGGCCCCGTCCCTCAGGGCAGGGCCGAGGAGAGCACGACGCAGGGCCCGGAGAAGAAGACCGGCGGCGACGCCGAGCAGGACGAGGACCAGTGTCGCGGTCTGCAGCGGCGGCAGATCCTGGGCCACGGCTGCATCCAGAGCGAGCCGGCCGAGCCCTGGAATGTTGAAGATCTTCTCCACCGCGACGGCACCGCCGACCAGGGCCACGACGGTCGGCAGGAGTTGCGGGAGGACACCGGCCAGCGTGCGACGCAGCGCCTGTCGGGCGATGCGGCCGGGGGCAAACCCGTGGGCATGCCAGGTACCCGCCCACGGCTCGTGGAAGGCGGCAGGCAGCGACTGGTCGAGCAGACCGCCGATCATCGCCCCGGACGGCACACCGAGTGCGAGCGCAGGCAGCACCATCGACCACGGTCCCTCCCACCCACTGGACGGGAACCAGCCCAGCCATACCCCGCACACGGTGGCGAGCAGTGAGGCGAGCAGGAACTTGGGCAGCGCGGCGAGGACGGCGGCCCCGGTGGCCGCCCTCCCCCGGCGCAGGCGTCTGCGGGATCCGAGATGCAGGGTGCGGGCACTGACCAGCGCGGCGACCGCGATCGTGACCACGAGCGCTCCGAGCATCAGCGTGAACGAGACCGCGAAGGCGGCCGTCACCTGGGGGAGGACCGCTTCGCCCGACACCCAGGAGGTGCCCGCGTCGCCCCGCGGCAGCCCGCTCAGCCAGTGCGCGAGATGCGTGAACGGCCCTTCGTCCAGGTGCAGTTGCTCACGCAGGGCGGCCAATTGCGCGGGGGTCGGAACCTGGTCGGCGGAGCGGGCCCGCAGGACCGTCAGCGCGGGGTCGTTCCCGGACAGCCAGGGCAGCAGGGCCACGGCCGTCAGCAGCGCGGCCCCGGCGGCGAGGCGACCGAGGCCCGCGCGCCACTGAGCCTGGCCGACAGCGGCGCCGGTCGACGTGACGCTCATCAGCTGCTACTTCAGGCGAGTGTCGACGTCGATCAGGGAGCGCTCGCGGGGGTCGAGGAGCACGCCCTCGACCTCGGTGGAGATGCCCTGGACGACCTTCTCGTGGACCAGCGGCACGACGGCGTCGGTGCGCAGGATCTCCGCCTCGGCCGACATGATCTTCTGCTGCCGCTGCGCCGTGTCGCCTTCCTCGGCGGCGGACTTGATGGCCCGGTCCACTTTGGAGTCCTTCAGACCGGCGATGTTGTACACGCCGTCGCTCGTGTAGTCGCTCGCCAGGTAGGCGACCGCGTCGCCGGTGTCGAGGAGCGTCACCCGGGAGAAGACGAGCGCGTCGTACTTGCCGGCGAGGAGGTCGGCCTCCATCTGCGTGTACTCACGTACGTCCTGCTTCACGGTGAACCCGGCCTTCTCCAGCTGCTGCTGCAGGACGGTGGCGGCCTCGGGCAGTTCCGCGCGGTTGGTATAGGTGGCCAGGCGCAGGGTCCGTCCCTCGGTCTTCGCCTTGACCTGTGCGGGCGTGGCGGCCTTGGCACGGTCGGCCACCTCCACCCGGTTGTCGGCCGTCCAGGGGACGGCGGGCCCGAACAGGCCCTGCGCGGGGTCGGCGTACCCGCCGAAGACCGAGTCGACGAGGGCCGAACCGTCCACGGCCTCCCGGGCGGCCGCACGCAGAGACTCGTCCGTGAAGATGCCGCTTCGGGTGTTGAGGACCAGGCTGTCGGTCCGCACGGAGGGCACTTCGTGGCGCGTGCGCTTGGCCAGGAGCTTCGCCTGGGCGGTGGGGATCCACTCGGCGATGTCCACGTCGCCGCTGCGCAGGGCGTTGGCGCGGGCGGTGCCGTCGGCTATCCAGGTGACGTCGATCCCGGGAGCCTTGGCCATACCGCCCCAGTAGCCGTCGTAGCGGTCGAGTGTGGCCTTGGTCTTGCCGGTGAGCTTCGTGATCTCGAAGGGACCGGTGCCGGTGCCGACGGGGCTGACGGTGCCGTCCTTGCCGTACGCCTTCGGGGAGAGGATTCCCAGTGCCGGGCTGGCGAGCCGCAGCGGCAGCACCGGGTCGGCCGTTGCGGTCGTGATGGTGACGGTGTCGGCGTCCTCCGCCTTCGCGGTCAGGGTCACGTCGCTGAGGACACGGGGCTTGGGCTTTGCCGCGCCCGCACGGTCGAGCGCGTTGATCACGTTCTCGGCGGTGACCGCGGTGCCGTCCTGGAAGGTGGCCTCGCGCAGTTCGAAGGTCCATGTGGTGGCGTTCTTACGCGTCCAGGACTTCGCCAACGCGGGCGCGGCGACTCCGTCGTCTTCCAGCACCGTCAGGCCCTCGGCGATGGAGAGCTTGCTCAGCACGGTGGCGTCGTTGCTGTACGGGGAAAGCGCCTGCGTCGGCGGGACCGCGAGAGCGACCCTCAGCCGCCCGGCCGACGCGCCTTCGGCACCCGTGCCTGAGGCGCCCGCTCCCGACACGAAGCAGCCGGCCAGCAGCGGGGTGAGAGCAAGCACCGCGAAGAGGCCACGGGAGGTCCTATGCATGGGGTTCCTGTCATACGGGAGAGACGGTCACAGGCCCCTTGCGCACCAGATAGGCCAGGGGACCCCAAGAGCATATAAGGCAAGCCTTGCTTTACTTCCCCCTGGTAGGTGAAATATCAACTACTGAGATCGATTCACCATGGGGCGGCTGGATATCGACGGCTGACGCAGCTCGACCGGGGTGCGGCAGCCTCCGTCATGCCCCCGCATTCATGACAGGAAGCCTGCACCACCCCGGGTCTGATGCAGCATCAAGTCGAAGCACGTCCGTCCCCGGCCCTTCCCGGGCGTGCGGTGTGCCAGCCCGGTCGCCGAGCTGGCGTCCGGAAGCGCCTCCAGCTCCTCCGATCGGAAGAGCGTTTACCCACGGCTGGCTTGACCCGCGCTCTTCCGGGCCTGTCGGCGAGCCGCTTGTGCCGCGGTCACGTGCGGATCCATATCCGCCGCTGACACCGGCGAGAATCGGGACGGCCCGTGATGAAGGGCGCCGGACCTCGACACCGTCACCGTGACGGTCCGGCGGGCGGTCGGGCAGGCTGGAGGACCGTGCGGATGGCTTCCTCGACCGGCAGTGCGAAGGCGCGCAGGAGGTGCGGGTTGAGCGAGGGCGAGAAGGAGAGCATCCGTTCGCCGCGGTCCTCGCCGTCTTCGCCGTCCTCGCACAGAGCGTTGTCTCAACTAGTGCCGCATCAGCCAACGTTCGCCCTGTAGTGCCTCAGATCGCGGATGGCACAGGTCTCGGCGAACGCGACGTCCGAAATCCGCCAGCATGCTCGCGGTCGGTAGGGCGAGAATCTGCTCGTGATCGTTGAAGCGCGGGGAATCCGCATCCGGCATCGCGGGCATGAACCGCAGGTCCATCCCACCGCCTACGTCGCCCCGACGGCCACGCTCGTCGGTGATGTCCGCGTGGGGCCGAGGGCGCGGGTGATGTACGGTGCGGTGCTCGATGCCGAGGGGTCGCGGATCGAGGTCGGGGAGGCGGCGGTGATCTGCGAGAACGCGGTGTTGCGCGGGTCTGCGGTCGCCGGCGATCAGCCGGTGCTTGTCGACGACCACGTCTTCGTGGGGCCGCATGCCACGCTGCTGGGCTGCGAGGTCGGCAGGTGCGTCTATGTGGCGACCGCGGCGACGGTCCTGCAGTGCGCACGGTTGGGGGCCGGCTCGGTTGTCGCTGTCGGCGCGCTCGTCCATGCGCGCACCGTTCTGCCGGACGAGTACTTCGTGCCGCCGCACACCGTGGCGCTTGACGCGCCGGTGCGGCTGCTGGCCCCTGGCGATCCGGGCCTGGCCGAGGCCGTCGGGCGGGTGGGCTTCGCGCAGGTGGCGTTCGGCGTCGACGCGGAGTGGACCGACCGGATCAGCCGGTACGAGCACATCGCGGAGGTGCGCGTCGCCGAGTTCGGCACGCACGCGGACGATGAGGTTCTGAATCTCGGCTAGCGCCGCATCAGCGACCCTTGTGCTGTGGTGAGGTGACGCACCGTCCGGATTCCACTCCGGCGGCGCGCGTCCGGCAAGCTGTGCCGGTGGCAGAGCGAGTGCGGGTCTGTGAGATCGATGACGACGAGGGCAGACGGCTGCTGCGGATCATCCGCAGGGGCACCGGGTCGGTGGTGACCTGGCGCCGGGCGCAGATGGTGCTGCTGTCAGCCCAGGGCATGCCCGTGGCGAAGATCGCCGAGGTGACGTTCACCAGCGCGGACCGGTCCGGGATGTGATCCACAACTTCAACGCTGACGGCTTCGACGCCCTCTATCCGAAGTACACGGGCGGGCGGCCGAGGACCTTCACCCTGCCCGAGCGCCGGGAGATCAAGAAGATCGCCAAGTCAAGCCGACCGAGCACGGCCTGCCGTTCTCGACCTGGAGCCTGGCCAAGCTGGCCGACTTCCTGGTCGCCGAGGGGGTGGTCGACGACATCAGCCACGAGGGCCTGCGGGTCCTGCTCCGCGAGGAGGGTGTCTCATTTCAACGCATAAAGACCTGGAAGACCTCCCGCGATCCGGACTACGCCGCCAAGAAGGCCCGCGTCGAGCACCTCTACGCAATCGCCGATGGTGAGGTCATACCCGAGGACGGCGAGCCCGAAGTTGTCTTCTGCATGGACGAGTTCGGGCCGTTCAACCTCCAGCCTCACCCCGGTCGGCAATGGGCCGAACGCGGCAGCCGGCACAGGGATCCCGACCGCGAGCCGCGGCCCCGCCGCCGGGCGACCTACACCCGCCCGCACGGGGTCCGCCACCTCTTCGCCGCCTACGACCTCGCAAAGGACCAGCTTTACGGGCACATCAAGAAGACCAAGAACAGGCCGAAGTTCCTGGAGTTCTGCCGCTACCTGCGCTCGCTGCACCCGGCGGACGTGCGCATCGCGATCATCTGTGACAACTACTCCCCGCACTTGACCACGAGGCGCTGCCGCCGGGTCGCGACATGGGCGGCGGCGAACAACGCGGAGATCGCCTACACCCCGACCAACAGCTCCTGGCTCAACCGCATCGAGGCCCAGTTCACCGCCCTGCGCTACTTCGCTCTCAACGGCACAGACCACGCCAGCCACAAGGAACAGGGCAGCATGATCCGCCGCTACAGCATCTGGCGAAACAAGCACGCCCAGGACGAGCGCCTACGCGAAGTCGTCAATAGGGCGAACGTTGCCTGATGCGGCACTAGGCCCTGCGGAGGAGACGGTCTCGGCGATCTGCCTCCTGCGATGGATCCTTGATCATTCCGGCGGCCGATGTCCCAAGATCCGGCGGGGCAACAGGGTGGAGGGCGCAGGTGATCACGGTGCCCGGGGGGACATCCGGCCCGCGAACAACCGCCTGTGTCCAGACCGATGACCTTCGGACCTTCAAGGAGTATGACCATGAGGAAGTTCGCGCGGAGCGCGGCAGTGGCCGGCGCGGGGTTCGCGCTGGCGGCGGGGCTGTCGCCGGTGGCCCACGCGGCCGACCAGGCCCCGGCCCCCAGGGCGCAGGGGCAGATCTGGGTGCACGCCCACGAGCATGCCCAGACCTACAAGGAGGCCACCACCCACTCCCCGAAGGTGGGCAACGGCATACGGAAGGGCGAGAGCGCCCCGGTCATCTGCATGTCCACGACCGGGTGGTACAAGATCGCTGACGCGGGCCCGAATCCCATCTGGGCGGAAGCGCAGCACTTCGACTCCGTGGTCCACATGCCGAAGTGCTGACCACCTGACCAGTGACCTCGCGCCTCCGTACGGGGGCGCGAGGTCACTGTCCATGTGCGGCTCCGCCGCGTGGGCGCGACCAGCGCGCGGAGCGCCTAGGGCGTGTCTTACCGACACGCCTAGGACCCGTCTCCTCGATCTCCGTGGGCTGCTCCACGAAGATCGGGAAGACGGGCCCTAGGACAGGAGTCTGGCCAGCGCAGCAGCCGCTGCGGCCCCGGAGCCTGTCGCGGACAGTTCTACGAGGGTCCTCATCATTCTGGTTCGTGCGCCGTCGGAGCTCGCCCTGCGCAGTTTCACATCGACCAGGTGAGCGCGGACTTCCAGCGTTGGTACGTTCTCCACCAGCATGACGAAGTTGATCGGTCGAGATCTGCTGATCAGTTCAGGCCCGAATGTGAGTGTCGTACCTGTGACGGTGCAGCCGTCCATGACGGAGTCCCGCTCACCGTTGGTAGCGCTCAGAAGTTCCTTGATCGGCACATTCAGATCGAGCTCCAACGGGCGTTCGCGATCGAAGCGCTGACTGTCGATGTCATGGCGGCCGGTGTTCTTGAGTCGCACGGCAGCCAGGTGGGGATCGTTCAACAGCTCCCCGTTGCGCCGGACTTCGATCTCCGCGCCGCCAACTCCCAGACCTGCTCGATTGACCAGAGCGATGACACTCTCAAGTGAGTACGTAAGCTGACGTTTCGGCGGGAACAGTGTCTTCCTGGCGTAATAGGCCGAGATCCCTCCCAGGACCACCGCCACAACCGCTAGAACGATCGTGACAAGGTTGAAGCCCTTCCCATCCAGAAACTCCACCGCCAACGGCACGCGCGCCCCTTCCCTCAAGACCAGCAGCCCCGCCCAACCGCGTCGGGAAACGTACCGTCTGCTCGACGCCGCTCGCACCCACTCTGGGCGATGCGATCAACGAACATCGGAGCGGTCTGTCGGCCTTGCTGGAGGCGCGAGGCCGACAGCTCACCGACTGGTGCCAGGACACGGGAGTTCCCGAGGACACCTGGGACTTCTGCCCAGCCTCCTTAGGGCGTGTTCGGATCAGTGTGGGACCGATGTCAGTGCCGGCCCATAGCCTGTGGCTCATGGCGATCGATGACAAGACGATCACGCGACTTCGTACCGCGGCGACGGTCGGCGATCCGAAAGCTGCCTATGAGTTGGCCCGGCTGCTGTGCATGACGGCATCCGACCCGGCGGATGCCTCGGCGGACTTCGAGGTGCAAACGTGGCCGGAGGAACCCTGGCTGCGCGCTGTTCTGAGTACGCGCCCCTTGGATGTGCCCGCGATGACCCTGCTGGCCGGACGGCTGATTCAGCAGATCGACCACTGGCAGAACATGCTGGACCTCAACCCGGATGCCGCTGAGGAGTACGGCGAGGACGAAACCACGATCAGGCGGCGGCAGGCCGAGGCGGAGGAACTGTTCACCCGGATACGGGCGGCCGATCCCGAGAACCACGTCACCGGATCGGGACTGGCCGAGTTGGCCGAGTTGGCCGAGTTGATCGGTCTGCCCTGCGAATCCCGCGAGATCGTGGCCGAACACCACCACGAGGCGGCGTACAGCTTCTACGTGCTGGACGACACTGCCTACAGCGGATCCGTCGCTCACTGCGCAACGATTGTCGCGACCCGCCCTGATGAGCTGCGTTGGGCTTGTGATCAGTGGATCTCGGTCGTCGAGGGCTGTGGGATGGGCGGTGAGCCGACCCTGACCACGTACACGCATGGCGAGGAGACGAGCGTCATCAACCTCGCCGACTACTTCGACCAGGCCATCGAGTGGGACGCCTTCACCCTTCCGCCCCTGGGCGGCGAAGAGCTGCCCGCAGGGCTCCCGGTGCCGGGCCGCGGACTCCACTACGGCTTCGCAGGCCGGGTGGATTAGGGGGTCACGTTCGTAGCCACAGATGTATCGCTGAGCGACAGTGACAGTGCCTTGAAATACGTACGCTCTCTTGTCGTACCTGGTTGCTACGGCCCTGAAATCCTTGACGGTGTTGACGCATCGCTCGACTTCGTTCCTGCGTGCGTCCAGTTCCCGGTTGAAGCCAGCGGGCCTGCCACCTACGCCGCCACGGTTGCGGCGGTGGGCCCGCTGGTCGCAACGCTCCGGAATGATATGTCGGATCTGACGTCGTCGCAGGTAACGACGGTTGCGGCGCGACGAATACGCCTTGTCGGCGCTCAGGCAGTCGGGACGGGTACGCGGATGTCCGCCGGCCGGTCTCGGCACGCGCAGCCGTCCCAGAACGGGGATCATCTACGCCGCTCCCGGTCACACGACAGACACCGCCCACCGCAGCCGGCCTGACCCATCGGACACGCCGTAACCGAACTCGGCGTCCAGCGGGTCGGCCTCCAGCGCGCCGGAAAACCGGGAAAGGCACGACGTGCGTACGAGCACACCCGCTCGTTCCGGCGGATGCGGAACTGGAGAGTTGGCATCGAAGCCCGTATCAGCCACCTGAACTCAGCTTCGGCTTCCGCCGCACCCGCCTCCGCCGCCTGACCGGCACCCAGACATGGGCCCGACTCGGGATCTTCGCCTACAACCTCCACAGGATGGCCGTTCTCAGCCGGTAAACACGGCCCAGGCGACCCGACACCACGACCATGAACCTCGCTCAGCACCGCCCCCCAGCCGTCGCAAACCCTCTTTCAGTGGCAAGTAACTAGGCCCTGTCGTCAAACCGGCTTCTGCCGAGATCGCGAGGGACGCGCCCACCCGGCCCGGCCGGGCAGGCGCCGGGGCCCACGGTGGTCAGCCAGCCACGCTGTCCAGGTAGCTGAGGACTGCCAGGACCCGGCGGTGTCCGCCGTCGGCGGCCGGCAGTCCCAGCTTCACGAAGATGTTGCCGATGTGCTTCTGCACCGCGTTGTCCGTGATGAACAGCCGTTTGCCGAGCTCCGCATTGCCCAGCCCCTGCGCCATCAAGGTGAGCACCTCGCGCTCCCGCGGAGTCAGCACGTCGACGGCGCTCCCGCGCGGCCCGCTCGTTGGACGTGGACCCGGTCGAGCCATGGCAGGTTCCGGGCCGCTACGGCTGGGCCGGCAGGACCGGCACGACCGCGCACGTCACGCCGTCCACGGGGGCGGTGGCGGTGCTGTTCACGCAGCTGGAACTGTCCGGGCCGACGCCGCCCGCCGTGATGCGGGAATTCTGGGCGTACGCGGCCGGCAGCTCCGCCGGGAGCGATTCCGTCTGGCCGTGGGGACGTGCGGGTGCTCGGTCACCGCCCCGAGGAGGCGTCAGGCCCGGCCGCCGGGGGTTCGGTCACCGGCCCGCAGCCCTCGGCTGCGCCGCCCAGGCGGCGGCCCGCGAGCAGGCCCTGGAGGTACGCGTCCACCTGTCCGCAGTCGTAGCCGCGCCGGACCACATCGAAGGACAGCGACGGTTCGAGCGGGGCGGCCGCGGACAGCGTCTCCACGAACGCGTCGACCTGTGCGCGGTCGTAGCCGCGCCGCACGATCTGGAAGCCGAGCCCGGCCCCCGCCCCGAAGCCGTCGTGCACCGCACCCATGTCCCGCTCCCCCATCACTCGTTCACTCGCTCACTCGCCTCCGCCCGCGCTCGCGCTCGCGCTCGCGCAGGCGCCGAAGGTCCGAACGTACCGGCAACGCCACACGGGTGACCAGTCCCGCAAGCCGTCGCGGGCCGCGGCGCGCGCCCGCCGAGACTGGCCCGCATGACGGAGCGTGAGGCGCGGGAGAAGGCCGAGGACCTCAAAGGCGGCCCGGGCCACATGGTGCTGCTGTCCGTGATCTTCGTCGTGCCCGTGCTGAAGCTGGCCTGGACGTTGGGCGGCGGCAGCCAGGCCCGCGAGGCCCTCATCGCTATGGAGCCCGCCAACTGGCCGGACATCCTGATCGGCATGCTCCTCAACGAGGCCGCGCTCGCGGCCGTGTTGGCGGTGGTCGTGTCCCACATCAGCTACGCGTACTTCGCCGCGAAGGGCTCCGCGCAGCTGCGCCCGGGCGCGCCCGCGCCCGCGCGCCGCGCCCTGGCCACGGCCACCGTGCTGCCGGTCGCGTTCGGCCTGGCGGTCGGCGCGTTCCACGGCGCCGCGTGGGGTCTTGCGGTGGCCCTGGTGGCGTACGGGCTGCGGCTCGGCCTGATCGCGGAGTACGCCACCGGGCGGCGCGAGCGGGGCAGCGGGCGCCGTAGCGGCACCGCGCCGCAGGGCTGGCGGGAGCGGGCCGCGGACGGCACGCGCGCCGTGGCGGTGCTGCTCGCCGTGCTCGTGCTGCCGGTCCTCGCCCTCGCCGGGGCGCTGGACGGGCGGTCCTGGACGACGGTCGTGGAGTGCGATGTGAACACCGGGCACGGCGGACAGCGGGCGCGGATGGTGGAGTTCGGCCGGGTCGGCTCCGGCGTCGTCGGCTGGGACGTACCGGCCGGTGCGGTCGTCAACGGCACGAACTGCGGGATCGTGGAGGACGACGAGATCCGCGAGCCCTGGTGGCGGGGCTGACCCTGCCGACGGGGCCGTGGACTGGGCCGTTACGTTGGCAGCGGCGGCGAGCACGAACAAGTACGAGAACGGGCACGAGCACACGGGGGACACGGACATGACACTGTCTGGCATAGGTGGCGCCCTGAAGTGGGCCGGGATCGCGGGGGCCGGGGGCAGTCTGCAAGGACGGCAGCACACGCCCGTCCGCGATGCTGCTCGGCTTCTGCGGCGCCCTCGCCGCCCTGGCGCTCACGCTGCTGCTGCGCAGGCCCCACCTGCCCAAGCCGACGATTCCCATCTCAGCATCCGCTTTGCGCCCTGCCACAAAAATATGACTGGCGCTCGCTGCTCCGGCGGCAGCAGCCCCTGGAAACCGGCCCGGTCACGCAGCAGTGTCAGGGCGATGGCGCTGCCGACGAGGATCAGGCCGAGGGAGAGCCACAGCGTGGGGTAGGCGCCGATCGCCGGGATGAGGGAGGCGGCGAGCAGGGAGCCGGGGGTGGGCAGGCCGAGGGTGAAGGAGAACCAGAACCAGCCCAGTGCGGTGCCGATCTGCCGCTTGGGCGCGGACGCCATGATCCACACCATGAAGCCGTAGGCGAAGAGCGGATAGCCGAGCCCGCGGATGCCGTAGCTGGCGAGGATCAGCGGATAGCTCTTGGCCGGGACGGCGACGGCAAGCAGCAGGACGTGGAAGACGCCCAGAAGGCGGCGCCGACCGCCATCACCCGGCGCGGGCCCCAGGCGTCCGAGAGGGCGCCTGCCAGGAAGGCTCCGACCGCCGCCGCGATGCCGTAGACGGTGAAGACCAGGCCGACGCCGCTCTCGGAGAAGCCCAGGTCAACGAGGTAGGGCGAGAGGTAGTCGACCTCGATGCCGTCTCCGATCATGAACACGACGAGCCCGAGATACCCCCAGGCCAGGGTGCGGGGAATGCCCATCCGGTCGAGTGGCGAGCGCCTTGGGGACGGCAGCGGGCCGTCGTCCGGGATGGAGGGCCGGGTGGGGGTATGGCTCCGGGCCACGGGGATACCTCCGTGCTGGTCCGGCGCGTGGTTCATGCCGGGTCGACGTGGCCTCGATGAAAGCCGCCTGAAACATTTTCTGTCAATGGATTGCCAAAATCTCTCAGAAAGTGTGTGATGTTTGAGGCTTGGAACGCGCCGATCCGAGCGCACCGTCGTTGAGGAGGGAGCAGGCAGATGAGGCCGAGCCGCGGGACCGAGGCCGACGTCGAGCAGCGCCGACGGCAGCTGCTGCAACAGGTCATCGACCAGGGCGCCGTACGCATCGATGATCTGGCCGAGAACCTGCAGGTCAGCACGATGACCGTGCACCGTGACCTCACCCACCTGGAGTCCCGGCAGCTGCTGCACAAGCGCCGCGGCATGGCCGTCGCGCTGCCCAACGTCACGTTGGAGACCGCCACCCGCTTCCGCGAGTACCTCGACATCGAGGTGAAGGAGGTGTTCGCCGAACGGCTCGTCCGGGAGGTCGAGCCGGGTCAGACGGTCCTCATGGACTGCGGCAGCACGCTGTTCCCGCTCGCCCGCAAGCTGACCCGGATCGAGGGGCTGACCGTGGTCACCAACTCGCTCCGCATCGCCGGTCTCGTCGGTGGCGCCGAGGCCGCGCCAGGCACGCGCGTGATCATGCTCGGCGGCGCGTTCCGTGCCGACTTCGAGGCCTGCGCCGGCACGGAAACCCTGCGCCAGCTGGCCCGGATCCGCGCCGACGTGATGTTCTCCTCCGCCACCGCCATCCAGAGCGGCCGGCTGTTCCACCCGGACCAGGAGTGGGCGGACCTCAAGGAGGCCCTGCAGAGCGCCGCCGAGCGGCGCGTCCTGCCTGTCGACCACAGCAAGTTCGGCCGCACGGCCACCCACGGCTACGGCGATGCCGCCGGCTACGACCTGATCGTCACGGATGCGGACACGCCCGAGGACGAAGTCCAGGCGATCGAGGCACTCGGCGTGCCCGTCGAGATCGTCACCACGTGAAAGGCAGTCAACAACCATGCGCGCTGTAGTGATCCAGACCCCCGGTTCGTACTCCGTGGAGAGAGTGCCCGACCCCACCCCGGGGCCGGGTGAGGTCGTCGTGGCGGTGGCAGCGGTCGGCATCTGCGGCACTGACATCCACATCGTGGACGGTGAGTTCGCGCCCACGCCGTACCCGATCATCCCCGGGCACGAGTTCACCGGCGAGGTCGTGGCCCTCGGCTCGGGGGTGAGTGGGGTGCGAACGGGCGACCGGGTCGCCGTCGACCCCTCCCTGTTCTGCGGCGCCTGCCACTTCTGCTCGATCGGACGCGGCAACCTGTGCGAGCGGTGGGGCGCGATCGGCGACACCGTGGACGGTGCGATGGCCGAGTACGTGAAGGTCCCCGCCGGCAACTGCTACCGGCTGCCGGAGAGCGTGGACCTGACGCAGGGCACCCTCATCGAGCCGCTGTCCTGCGCCGTGCACGGCTTCGACGTACTTCCGCGCGACCTCGGGGCGCACTACCTGATCTACGGTGCGGGCACGATGGGGCTGATGATGCTGCAGTTGGCCGCCAGGGCGGGTGCCGCCTCGGTCTCGGTGGTCGATCTCAATACCGACCGGCTTGAGGTGGCCCGCAAGCTGGGCGCGGACGCGGCGGCCACCAGCGCCGACGACTTCGACCGGCCGCAGGGGTGGGAGGTCGTCATCGACTGCACCGGCGTCATCCGCGCCATCGAGGATGGGCTGACCCGGGTCCGCCGCGGCGGCACGTTCCAGCAGTTCGGCGTCGCGCCCTCCGAGGCCACGGCCCGGTTCTCGCCGTTCCGGATCTACAACGACGAGATCGCCGTCGTCGGGTCGATGGCCGTGGTGCACAGCTTCGGCCGGGCTGTCGAACTCATGGGCAAGGGCGTCCTGGACGCCACCACCATGATCACGCACAGCTTCGCCCTTGAGGAGTTCGGGGACGCGCTCCAGGCCTTCCGCGCCGGCGTGGGCCGCAAGATCCAGATCCGCCCGGGAGCCTGAGCCGTGCCGACCGTCGCTGGGGTGGACAGCTCCACCCAGTCCTGCAAGATCGTCGTCTGCGATGCCGATACGGGAGAGGTCCTTGCGCGGGGCCGCGCAGCGCACCCCGAGGGCACCGAAGTCGACCCCGAGGCCTGGTGGCAGGCCCTGCTCGAGGCCGGAGACGGCCTGCTCGACCGCGTGGACGCGATCGCGGTCGCCGGACAGCAGCACGGCCTGGTGGCCGTCGACGCCGACGGCCGGCCGGTCCGCGACGCACTGCTGTGGAACGACACCCGCTCCGCCGGGCCCGCCGCGGACCTCGTCGACGAGCTCGGCGGAGCGCAGCAGTGGGCGGACGCGGTCGGCACCGTGCCCGTCGCGGCCATCACCGCCGCCAAGCTGCGCTGGATGGCCGACCACGAGCCCGAACTCGCCGACCGTACGGCAGCAGTGATGCTGCCGCACGACTGGCTCACCTGGCAGCTGCGCGGAGGAGCCGCGAGCGGTGCCGGGCCGACCACCGACCGCGGCGACGCCTCCGGCACCGGCTACTGGTCCCCTGCCGAGGGCCGCTACCGCGAGGACCTGCTCCGCCTCGCCTTCCGCGGGCGCGCCCCACAGCTGCCCCATGTGCTGGAGCCCAACGAAGCGGCAGGCCGCGCGCCGAGCGGCGCACTGGTCGCCGCGGGGACCGGGGACAACATGGGCGCCGCGCTCGGCCTCGGCATCAGCCCCGGCGACGTCGTCATCTCGCTCGGCACCAGCGGCACCGCCTTCGCATCGTCGCCGTACTCCACCGCCGATCCGTCGGGCTCGGTGGCCGGCTTCGCCGACGCCACCGGGCAGTTCCTGCCCCTGGTGTGCACACTCAACGCCGCACGGGTGCTCAGTTCCACGGCCCGCATGCTCGGCACCGACCTGGAGGAGATCGACGCGCTCGCTCGCAAGGCCGAGCCGGGGGCCGGGGGCCTGGTCCTCCTGCCGTATCTCGGCGGGGAGCGCACCCCCAACCTCCCGGACGCCGCCGGAAGCCTCCTTGGAATGCGCAAGGCCAACATGTACCCGCACAACCTGGCCCGAGCCGCGGTCGAGGGCATGCTCTGCGGGATGGCCGAGGCCCTGGACGAACTGCGGGAGGAGGAGGTCCGGGTCGACCGGGTCCTGCTCATCGGCGGCGCCGCCAAGGCGCCGGTGGTCGGCGAGGTCGCCGCCGAGATCTTCGGTACCGGCGTCACCGTGCCCCGGCCCGACGAGTACGTCGCCCTCGGCGCCGCCCGCCAGGCGGCCTGGGCCCTCAGCAGCGCACCGCAGCCCCCGCTATGGCCCGCATCCGGCGCCGTCGAGATACCCGCACCCGCCGACGGCGGAGCCTCCGGGCGGCGAGTCCGGCAGGCGTACGACCGCGCCTGGCAGTCCATGTACGGCAGTTGAACCCCGCACGGCCGTGGGCCACCGATCGCAGGTGGCACACGCCCCCACCGGTGCCGCTTGCACAGGAAAGCGCCCCCGGTCGCTGAGGGACATCACTGGTGCGCCGTTTGCCCCGCTGTCCGCACGGCGGCGGGGTGCCCGGTTGCGATCGAGCAGCACCTCGCCTGCAAGGACTTTCGCGCAGATTCCCCGCCCGTCCCTTCGAATCAAGGACGTGACCGCCCGGCCACGTACCCGGTCGGTGAGGAAACCGATCGGCAGCAGCAGCGCCACGGACATCAGCGTGCAGCAGTCCACACCCACGGGCCTGTATGCGCCGACAGGAGCTGGGGATCCTGCGCGTCACCGACGGTTTGAACCCCGGGGCCCGCTACCGCTCGCTGCCGGGTTACCGCAGAGCGTCACAGACGCGCCCCGGTTTTTGCTCGTTCGAGCACCAACCGCTCGAATATCGAGCGGAGTGGCTCTCCGCTATTGACGCCGCCTCACGGCGGCGTTGAATAGAAGTAAGAGCACATCCGAGACATATGCGCTCACTTGAGCACAAAGGCAGCGCGGGAATCTCCCCCCAGTCGTCATGGGACGCACACACCTCTTCGGATCTCCGCACTGCAGCCGGGGGAATCCCGCCCTGAGACCGTTGCGGCCTCAAGGGCCACCGCGCACCTTGAAGGGGCCGAGAAATGAATGCCGTGGCCGAATGCACCATTCCCCCTGATACCGAAGCCGCCTCCGCCTCGCTCGCACTGCCGGCAGCCCTGCCCGCCGCGCGTCAGGCACGGGCCTTCACCGAAGGCTCTCTGCGCCGGTGGGGGGAGGACGAGAAACTCGTCGACGCGGCCCTGCTCGTCGTCAGCGAACTGGTCACGAATGCCGTCCGCTACGGCGCCCAGATGCTGAGCGAACGCGGGGACCGCGAGCCCGGCCCGGACTCAACGATCACTCTCAGCCTGGCACTTGGACCCGATGCGCTCCACATCGAGGTCCATGACCAGTCCGCCGTCCTGCCTGTCCAGCGCGCCGTCGGGCGCGACGACGATCGTGGACGCGGCCTGACGATCATCGCCGCCCTCGCCGAGTCCTGGACCTGCGGCAGCAAAGCCGACGGCGGCAAATGGGTCAGGGCCACCCTCTCGCGCACGGCGCACGCCTACGCGGGCTGACGGCCGTCCTCCCCGTTCGGCATCCGTACGCCCTCCTCGGCGCGAGCGATGCATTTCCCACGCGCCCGGCTGACAATATCGTCAAGACGATCAGCGAGTAGCCCTATGCCCACACAGCAGAACCCGAAGGGCGGAGCCCGCGCACACCGCCCGGGCCCAGAGGAACTCGTGCAGACGGCCGCCATGGCCCGGATGTTCTATCTCGAGGGCAAGTCCAAGACCGATATAGCGGAGGAGTTCGGCATCAGCCGCTTCAAGGTGGCCCGGACACTGGAGACCGCCGTCCGCGACGGCTTGATCCGGCTGGAGATCCGACTGCCCGCCGAACTGGACGCCGAACACTCCGAGGCCCTACGCACCCGGTACGGCCTCCGCCACGCCGTCGTCTTCACCTCACAAGCAGACGGTCCGGGCGGTGCGGCGCTGGTCACTCACCGACTCGGCGCCGTCACGGCCGGCCTGCTCGCCGAGATCGTCACCGAAGGAGACGTCCTGGGGCTCATCTGGGGCCCCGAAATCGAGGCGCTCAGCCCCGAACTGACCGCCCTGCCCCGGTGTACAGTCGTGCAACTGTGCGGTGTGACCCCGCTGCGGCCTGTGGACACCAACGCCGTGGAGGCCGTGCGCCGAGCCGCGTCGGTCGCCCGAGGACCCGCCTACCCCATCTACGCGCCTCTCCTCCTGCCCGACAGTGCCACAGCCGAGATGCTGCGCCGGCAGCCAGGCATCGTCGAGACCGTCAGCCGGTTCGCTCAGGTCACCAAGGCCATCATCACAGTCGGCGCATGGGGACCGGGGTTGTCCACCATCTACGACGCGCTCAGCGCATCCGAGCGTGAGGACTACCGGCGCCGAGGCGCGTGCGCTGAAGTATCAGGCCGGCTGCTCGACGCCCAGGGACAGATCATCGCCCCCGAACTGAGCGAACGGATCATCGCCATCAGCTTCGAAGAACTGCGACACGTACCCGACGTCATCCTCCTGGCCGACGGCCGTGAACGGGCCGCCGCCACATCGGCAGCCCTCAAGACCGGCCTGTTCAACGGAATCGTCACGGACACGGCCGTGGCCGAGCACCTCCTCGCATGATGTGGCACGCCCACCAGTGGCCCGATCGTCGGCCCCGTGGACACAGATTTGGGAGGCACCGGGCAGCAAGTGGTGTCAGCGGATCGCGCGACACCAGCAGCCCAGCGTTCCTACTTCTCAGCAAAGGCACATGCCCGGCACCAGCGCTTGTCGCGCGCTGACGCTACGCCCGTACGTGGTGACCCGCCGAAGGACCGCCGGCGCCTGCCTGGTTGCTGGCGGCGCTGGGGATTCACTCGTTCCATGGGACGGCTGGACTTGAGCCAGACTCGGGACAAGCTAGAGCTGCGACCGCTCTCGCCGCCACCTGCCCCTACCCGGAGCCGACCTTCGGGCAATTCGTCGAACGTCTCAAACCGTCAACAGGCCCCATCCCGCTGCCTCCAGGACCGGAGATCTCGCGAGCATGAAGCGATAACGCAAATGAGTGCCCGCACGGGGATCGATAGCATCCTCCGTGTTGAGGAGGAGCTATGGCACTGGGGCGCAAGCGATCGCGTCGCATCGTCGTCAACGGCACGAACTACCGCTGGCGGCTTCGGAGGAGGCCGACCTACGGCCAAGCCCTGTGCTGGACACCCTGCACTTACGCCGTCGAGCACGCGGAACAACCTGGCT